>JAIRUI010000031.1 GCA_031254455.1 Chitinispirillales bacterium
ATCTCGGTACATCCCGACACATCCAGATTTGTCAGTTGATTGGAGGAGCAATACAACGTCGTCAGCGCGGTAAATCCCGACACATCCAGTGTTGTCAGTTGATTGTTGAAGCAATACAACGATGTCAGCGCGGTACATCCTGACACATCCAGCGTCGTCAGTTGATTGGAGGAGCACTCCAACGATGTCAGCGCGGTAAATCCCGACACATCCAGAGTCGTCAGTTGATTGTCTCGGCAATCCAACGATGTCAGGGCGGTACATCCCGACACATCCAGAGTTGTCAGGTTATTTCTGTAGCAAGACAAGCTTGTCAATAAGGTATTCTTTGATACATCTAATGTTGTCAGTTGATTGTAGGAGCACTCCAACCTCGTCAGCGCGGTAAAATATTCTATACCGGCAAGAGAAGTTATATTCCCTACAGAATAATATCGCTCCGATACGTCAAGCGATTCTACAGTATCCACATCACTGTCGTATATCGGAGCGGGAGCGGTTTTATTTATCGCCTCATACACTTTCGCTCTAAAATTAAGGTCGGTAAATTTGTCGGTGATGTCTTCCGCCGCCGATACCATCTGTGCGGCTATTGCCAATGCCACCGCCACTTTTAGAAAACTGTTTTTGTTCCGCATACAATACTCCTGTGTTTAATAATCTTCTCTTTCATGTCCGTCTATAGTTCGCTTCGTCGCTCTTGCTCATCGCAATGACGCGGTTTGTGTAATATTTACGAAACAATTTTGTCTTGCGAAGATATAAAACGAGTGAATAATCGTAAAGAAAACTTTACGAGAAAAGGTAATGAAAAATTGATTTATTATATTAAAAAAGTCAGAAAATAATACCGATTTATATCCGTAAACCCGCTCTGCGAGAGGATTGGCACGGAATTTGATGGGGGGGGGGGGGGGGGTAAATCTTAACGAGGAATTGACGATGTCAAACGCGTAATTTAATTTCGCCGTTATATGGGCGTAAACCGTCCGCGCCGCGTTAAAAAGCGCTAAGAAAAATGATTTAGTTTTTGCCGTCTTACTCATTGTTGTCACGTTTCTAATTTTGGTTTAGTCAATATTTCATTATTATAAATAATATAATATTTTTTTACGGCGTTCGCCTGAATTTTTTATTTTTTTGGAATTTTTGTTCATAGTGGAATAATATTTGCCGTATTTCTCAATAAGCAAATAGGAGGATTAGTAATTTACTTGTTTGAAAAAGGGAGAATAAACTATTTTCATGTATTAATTTTGAATCGTAAAAATAATTTTTTCTATTTTAACCGTTTTTTAAGGTATTTGACTTGGAAATAAAAACAATCGCTGCAAATATTTTTTTATCTGTGATAATCCATATCGCGCTGCTTATGTTTCTGGTTTCGTTTCGCGATTCAAAATCGTTGCCCGATTCAAACGTTAATGTTCCGCTCTTAACGCTTGTAAGTTCGCGAGCGATACGGCAAACTACGGACGCTTTCCAATCGCAGACGGCGCAGAAAAGACAAAGTTTGTCGTCTGATCGGAAAAATTCGCAAAGTTTCGAACAAGTTGTTTCTACTGTCGAAGCAAACGAATCCGAAATTGGCGAAATCGGCGAAGTTTCTGGAATGGACGAATCCGAGATTGGCGAAATCGGCGAAGTTTCTGAGAATTTTCAGAACGAAAAAGTGAAAAACTATGAAAGTCCTCAAACAAATTCGCCAAAACCGCTTTATATGCCTAAAATTCCGTATCCGCGTGCGGCAAAATCTGCGAAAATAGAGGGAATCGCCGAGATTTCATACACTATCGATACGACAGGTCGAGTCGTTTCAATGAGACTTTTGTCGAGTCCTCACGTTTTGTTTGAAAAAACGATTGAGAAATCCGTTTTATCGTGGCGGTTTTCTCCGGCGACTCAAAACGGTAAACCGGTTTCAATAAACGCAAATCAGACAATCGTGTTTAAACTGACCGATTAAAAAAAATTTTGCTTATTTTCAAATTTCACATAGATTTTACAATTGATACAGACAAAAATTTACATTTATCCGGTAAATTCATAATACGATATATAAGTTAAAACATAACAAAGGTAAAAGTTATATGAAAATAAAAAAAATGACGCTTGCGCTTCGCTGCGCAGTTTATACAAGTGCGGCGATTACTATTTGTTCCATAGTTTTTGTTTCGGCGTACATTTTGTTTATGGGACTGGCGAATATATCTCCGGGTTTGTTTGATCTTAACTACACAAGCGACAACGTGTCGCTTTTTCCGGCGCTAATAAACACGATAATAGTAATAATAACGGCGCTTTCCATTTCTATCCCTATAGGTATATTTTCTGCGGCGTATCTGACTGAATACGCCTTGAAATCCAACAAATTTGTGAAAGTAATACGAATCGCCGCCGAAACCCTTACCGGAATACCTTCGATTGTTTACGGCTTGTTCGGAATGCTGCTTTTCGTAATACATCTGAAAATGGGATATTCAATAATTGCGGGCGGGCTTACGCTTGCGATTATGACTTTACCGGTTATTATGCGAACTGCGGAAGAGGCGTTAATCGCCGTTCCCGATTTATATCGCGAAGGAAGTTTCGGACTTGGGGCTGGGAAACTTCGCACTATGTTTCAGATAATTCTTCCAAGTGCGTTTAACGGAATATTCGCCGGAGTAATTTTATCTCTCGGACGAATATTCGGCGAAACGGCGGCGCTCATTTTCACCGCAGGAACCGCTGTGAACGTAGCGCAGAGCATAAATTCTTCGGGACGTACTCTTGCGGTTCATTTGTATTGTATTTCAAGCGAAGGATTTCATACGAAAGAAGCGTTCGCTACGTCTGCGGTTTTATTTATAATCGTAGTTTTTATAAATTCGTTCTCGTATTATATCGCCGGAAAAATTGGAAAAAGATAAGCGTCTGTAAAAAGAAAAATAAGTGCGAAAATTACACTGATATTACCGTACAATACTTGGAAATTTACTATTTTCAGAAAAGTATGAGGAATCCTTAGCCGTTTTTACGTCAGCCTTGATGATTTTACATACATTTTGCGTTTATGACTAAGAAAAATTTACATACAAATGTTTCTTTTAAAATAAAAAGGAGATATTTTGAATAAAATAACCGCCGACGATTTGAATTTGTATTATGGCGAGTTTCACGCTCTTAAGAATGTGAATGTTTCTATTGAACAAAATAGAATAACCGCGTTGATAGGCCCTTCCGGATGTGGAAAATCGACATTTCTTAAGACGCTTAATCGAATGAACGATTTAATTGAGAATTGTAAAATTATTGGAAATGTTTCTATTGACGGACAAAACATTTACGCAAATTCGGTAGATGTCAATAATTTACGTAAACGCGTAGGAATGGTGTTTCAAAAACCGAATCCTTTTCCTATGAGCATATACGACAACGTAGCTTTCGGACCGAAAACTCATGGGGTAAAAAATAAAGCCAAATTAGACATTATAGTAGAGGAATCGCTTCAAAACGCGGCTATTTGGAACGAAGTAAAGGATCGGCTGAAAAAACCTGCGTTAGCTCTTTCCGGCGGACAACAGCAGCGGCTGTGTATTGCAAGAGCGTTGGCCGTAGATCCGGAAATTTTGCTTATGGACGAACCTACTAGTGCGCTTGATCCTATTTCTACGTCTAAAATAGAGGATTTGGCTGAAATATTGAAAGAAAATTATACCATAGTAATCGTTACTCATAATATGCAGCAGGCGGCAAGAATATCGGATGCGACGACATTTTTTCTTATGGGCGAAATAATCGAATACGGCGCGACGGAAAAAATATTTTCACGCCCGACAGACAAACGAACGGAAGATTATATTACAGGGAGATTCGGATGAGGGAAGCGTACAACAAACAATTAGAAAAACTTCATAATGAGTTAACTCTTATGGGGGCGATGTGTGAAGAAGCGATTGATTGCGCCATTCGCGGGTTGGTTTTAAACGATAGGCAATTACGGCAAAGAGCTTTGGAATTGGAAAGAGAAATAGACGATAAAGAGCGCGAGATAGGATTTTTCTGCGTTATGCTTTTGATAAGAGAGCAACCGGTCGCACGAGATTTACTCTTTATTACAAGATCGCAGAAAATGATAAACGACATGGAAAGGATTGGAGACAACGCCGCAGACATAGCGTTTTTGTTTGAGCAATCCGAAGACGAGCAGCGATATTTTGTCGGGAAATATATGGAGGATATGGCAAGATCCGTATCAAAAATTATTTCGGACGCGGTCGATTGTTTTGTTAAAAACAAAGTCGAAGAAGCAAAGGATATAATATTATTTGACGACGTTATAGACAATCATTTCAGAGAAATTAAGAAAGATTTCATTAAACACATTGAAGAAGACGGAAAAAACGCTGAAATTTGGCTTGATATTTTGATGACGGCTAAATATCTTGAGAGAATTGGCGACCACGCAAAAAATATCGCTAAATTGGTTGTTTATACTATAGGAGACCAGCGATGATTTTCATCGTAGAAGACGATGTCTCTATTCGCGAATTGGTAATTTATTCGTTAAAAAATTCAGGATTTGAATGTAAAGGCTTTTCCGACGGCGGGCAATTTTGGACGGAAATTGAAAAAAACGTTCCGGAATTGGTTTTATTAGACATCATGCTTCCAAAAGAAGACGGATTAAGTATCCTTAAAAAGATACGTTCCATGAAAACGATTAGCGACATTCCGGTTATTATGTTAACCGCCAAAAGTTCGGAGTTTGACAAAGTTATCGGGTTGGACAGCGGCGCAGACGATTATGTCTCCAAGCCGTTTGGGATTACCGAGTTGCTTGCGCGAATAAAACGTTTGCTTGCCCGCACAAAAAAAAGCTGCGTTTCGGATAATAAAATGATTCTGGGAATACTCGAAGTCGATACCGCAAAACATTTGGTTTCGTCCGACGGTAAAAAAATAGATCTTACGCTAAAGGAATTTGATTTGCTTGTTTTCCTTATGCGTAGCAAAAATATTGTATATTCACGCGAAGAACTTTTAGAAAAAGTTTGGGGATATGATGTTACGGTAGAAACGCGTACCGTTGACACGCATATCATGTCGCTTCGAGCAAAAATCGACAAAGCGAGAAAATATATTCAAACGATACGCGGAGTCGGTTATAAAATCGGAGAAATTGAATGAAAAAAATCGTTTTTGCCGCAATTTGCGTTTTAAGCGTTACGGCAATAACGATTACCGCTTTACTGGTCAATTACGCCGCATATAGTGATTATGAAAATCATAAAATAAAAAACGAATCGCAGCTGCTCCTCAAAATGATAAATAACGGAATAGACGCTTACGGAACGTCGTATTTGGATTCAATTCACATAATGCAGCACAGTATTTTGTACATAGACAAAAACGGAAATGTCTTAAAAACGACAAAAGAATCGGAACGTTTCAACCCGATAGGCAAAAAAATATTATATCAAGAACTGCGCCGTTACGACGGTTCGACGATTCGCGTAATAATATGTGCGGACGAATATATAATTTATGCGAGAAAATTTATTCCGGTTTTGATTTTTATGGTAATATTAACGTCGATACTCGCAATGGTCGCCGCTAAAACGCTTTCAAAAAAGATTGTCGGTCGTATAAACGGAATCGATATGGAAAATCCGCATGACAGTGTAATTTTTGACGAATTATCGCCGCTTATGCACAAGATAAAAAATAGAAACGATTCGTTTGCAGTTCAATTGGATAATCTGAAGAACAGAAAAACTCAATTTGAGACTATTACTGCAAATATGCAGGACGGTTTAATAATTTTGAATGAAAACGACAGAATTTTATTTTGTAACAAAAAAGCGATAAACATATTGAGCCGACGAAACAACGAAGACGATAATTTTGTTAATCGAAATATTTTAGTGTTGTGCAGAGATGAAAAATTTCGCAGCGGAATGAAATTTACGCCTGAAACAACAAAGCAGGAATCTTTATTTGAGATGCACGGCGGAACAATAAAAATGATTGCCAGCCGGATTACGAATAACGAAAGAAAAATCGGTACGGCGGTTTTGCTTATGGATATAACGGAGCAAGCGGACAGAGAAAAACTTCGCCGGGAATTTTCCGCCAACGTATCCCATGAACTCAAAACGCCGTTAACAATAATTTCCGGTTATTCCGAAATAATGGCTAACGGAATGGCAAAACCCGAAGACATAACGGATTTTGCAAAAAAAATTCATTCCGAATCGCAACGCCTGCTTTCGCTTATTAATGATATTATTCAGTTATCTAATCTTGACGAAAACAGCAGTTTTGAGTTTGAAAAAGTGGATTTGTATGATTTTGTTAAAGATGCGATTTCAAAAATTAAAGAAAAAGCCGATGATAAGAAAATATCATACGAATTAAACGGTAAAAACGTTTGTATAAACGCCGTTCCGCGTCTTCTATATGAAATTTTGCAAAATCTATTGGATAATGCGGTAAAATACAATCGGGAAAACGGCAAAATATTCGTTGAAATCAAAACGAAAGAAGATAAGGTAGTTTTATCAGTTACCGATACGGGAATAGGAATTCCGCTTTCAATGCAACGTCGTGTATTTGAACGGTTTTTTCGTGTGGATTCTTCGCGAACGGGAAGGCAAAGCGGAACGGGACTAGGACTTTCCATAGTTAAACATGCTGTAGATATACATAAAGGAGAAATAAATCTTTCAAGTGTTGAAGAAAAATGGACAAAGGTTGTAGTTAAATTTCCGCTTGTGAAATAACCTATATTTTCCCTTTTATAATCGAAAACAACAAGTTTATAACCAAAATAAATACAAACAAGACTACCGCCGTTGAAATCAGTGCGTCGCGGTGCAAATCGGCGGCATAACCCATCTCAAGTACTATGTTTGCCGTAAGTGTACGCACTCCGTCAAGTATTCCGCCCGGAAGTTTTGCACGATTTCCGGCTACCATAATAACCGCCATAGTTTCGCCTACACAGCGCCCCATTCCAAGAACGATAGAGGCGATAATTCCGGATTTAGCCGCCGGAAGCATAGCAAAAAATACCGACTCCTCTTTATTTGCGCCGAGCGCCAGTGCGCCTTCGTAATAGATTTCCGGAACTGCTTTTATAGCGGCTTGCGAAACCGCAATTATCGTAGGAAGTATCATTATTGCAAGAATTATTGACGCGGCAAGAAGCGATTTTCCGCTTACTCCGAATACTTCCTGAATAATAGGGCAAACTACTACTAATCCGAAAAATCCGTAAACTACCGACGGAATAGCCGCCAAAAGCGAAATCATAGGATTTAATATGCTTTCAATTTTTTTGTCGCAGAATTTGCACAGAAAAACAGCCGTCAAAATTCCAACTGGAGCGACAAACGTAAGCGCCAGAACCGTCACACAAATACTGGCTACTATCATTGGAAATATACCGAACTGACCGCTCATAGGGCGCCAATTCATACCAAAGATAAAATCGCCTACGCCTATTTTGAACATCGCCGGAACTCCGCCGGCAAATAAAAATAAACAGATAAGAACGACACATAAAATGCAAATTACCGCCGAGACAAAAAACAAAAATTCCGCTATTTTTTCTTTAGTCTGTTTCATTTATTTATTTCAACTCGTCCCATTTTGAAATCTCACCTTTAAATATGGATTTAACCTGTTCTTTGCTCAAATTGTTAATGGAATTTTCATTGTTCACGATAACGGCAATTCCGTCTTTTGCGATAATTTGTATTTGAAATCCCTTGTTTTTTTCACTGTCTTTAAGCGCTCTAGAACTCATACCGATGTCGCATATCGCATTTTCAACCGCCTTTATCCCTGCGGACGAGTCGGTTTGCTGAATCTCAATTTTCGCGTTTTCGTTTATAGCCGAATACGCTTCTTTAAGTTTTTCCATAAGCGGAGAAACCGAAGACGAACCGACCACGACAATCTTTCCGCTAACGTAAGACGAAACAAAAACTTCGCTTTCGTATAAACTTATATAACCGTTTTTTTGGACGACTTCCTGTCCGTTAACGCTCATAATGAATTTAATGAAATCCTGCGCCAACTCGGAAATTTGATTTCTCGTAACTATGATAAACGGTCGTGAAATCGGATAAGTGTCATTTACTGCATTTTCAATGTTCGCTTCTACGCCGTTAATTTCAATCGCCTTAACTTCACTGTTGAGAGAACTCATGGAAACATAACCGATAGATCTCTTGTTGCTTTTTATAGAACTGAGCATTACCGCAGTATTGTTGGTAATTTCTGCGTCAAGTGTCATAATATCATTTTTGTTTTGGTCGAGAATTTCAAACAATTCGGTAAACGCCGAACGGGTTCCCGAACCTTCTTCACGTGAAATAACCGTAATCTTTCCGCTGATAATTCCGCTTGTCTGTTTTTTAGCAGCGTCTTTTTGCTTATTACAGGAAATCGTCGCCAATGCGCAAAACGCAATAAGAAACAATTTTACCGCTCGTCTTTTCATTAAGAAACTCCTTTTTTTATTAAAAATACATAAAAAACAACCATATTAAAAAAATATTTAAGTAACGTCAAAATCTTTTAAAGTTTTATGTAAAATTTTTGTAAATTTTCTTTAAAAAAGCATTACAGACCGAAAAAATTGGTAAAATCAATATTTATATAGAATTTCACCGCATTTTTCGATCTGTTTTTGTGCTATTTTTTCAGGTCGCTCCATTTTGTAACTTTTCCTACAAAGATGGATTTAACTTGCTCTTTGCTCATATTGTCGATTAGATTCTCCTTGTTTACTATAACCGCTATTCCGTCTTTGGCGATGATTGTCGGAGTGAGTCCTTTTTCAAGTTCGCCCGATTTAAGTTCTCTGGAACTCATAGCTACGTCGCATACTCCGCTTTCAGCCATTTTTATGCCGGTGGATGAATCGTTTTGCTGAATCTCAATTTGCACGTTTGCGTTCAACGCCTTGTACGCTTCTTTAAGTTTTTCCATGAGCGGAGAAACCGAAGATGAGCCGCCGATGACAACTTTTCCGCTTGCGCCGGACGTAACAAACGTCTTAACTGCGCCTACGCTTATGTATCCGTTCTTTTCAACGATTTTTTGTCCTTCAACGCTCATGATGAAATTTATGAAATCCTGCGCCGCTTTGGAAATCGTGCTTTTATTCGCTATGATAAACGGGCGTGAAATCGCATATGTATTGTTTATCACGTTTTTTGCGCTTGCCTCTACGCCGTTAATTTTCAGCGCTTTAATTTCACTATTGAGCGAACCCATAGAGACATAGCCGATGGCTCTTTTGTTGTTCTTGATTGAGCCGATCATCACCGCTGTGTTGTTGGTAATTTCGGCGTTAAGAGTAGTGATATCCTTTTTGTCGTCATCCACAACTCCGAACAATTCCGTGAATGCCGAACGGGTTCCCGAACCTTCTTCACGGGAAACAACCGTAATAACGTCCGTTTGTTTTCCGCCCTGTGCAAAAACCATTGATACGATTGTGCAAAACGCTAAAATCACTAATTTTGCCGTTTGCTTTTTCATAAAACACTCCTTTAATTTAAGTAAAACGAAGACGCTTTTGAGCGTCATGTGTAAAATATTTAAGAAAAGTCAAAACTTTGAGGATATTTGTGTGAAATTTTTGCAAAATCGTAATATTGCACTTATATACCCATATCGGTATCGCGAATAATCGCTTTATTACATAAACAGCGTAGATAACCTGAAAAAACGGCGATAAGATTTTCAATAAACAGAAAAAATATATTTAAAACGAACTTAAAAAAAGTATTTTTGTTATAATGATTATAATAAAATTGGGCGGAGGGGGATAAAAATGAAAAATTTCAACGGTGAATTTGCAAGTGAAGCGGAAGATTGAAACAAGTTATCTATGCAGGAAAAAGAAAGAATTTACAAAGAAGATGTGGAACAACTTCGTAGAGATTTTAATTCTGTTGAGGGCGGAAATGGACAGGCAATATCGGGGGAGGGGTAATCAATTGTGTATAGATCTTTCTCTTGCCGGTTTATATATATTTGGTTTTTTACCTGTATTTTTATTGCTTCCCGTATTTTGTTTTTATATTCTCGCAGGTTTTTTGAATTTCTTGTTTTAATAAGGAATTAAATATGTCGAGAAAAATTTATTTCTTGCTAAAAAAGTAAATGATTAATTTGTTGCACTCATAGTGACGTGGCGGTGTTAAATGAATGCGGGACGCAGATATATCTGCACCCCGTTTTGTTTGGCGGCGACTTGCCGACAGGGTATATAGGCCACGAGATATTTATTTTGCTTCTTCTGTCCCCATCAATGCGTCAATGTTCAGCAAAAGCGAAACTATTCCGTCGCCCATAATCGCAGAGCCGCTTATGTTTTCGGCGAATTCCTGCGGTAACGTCAAATCTTTCTTCACAATTTGGTGGATTCCGACAACTGCAGAAACGACAAATGCCTGATAAACGCCTTTGTTACGCATAATTACAATAATTTCTTTTGGTTGCGCACTAAATTCCGCACCTACAGGTTCTACCGCTTCTGAAAGCCGTTGAACCGGAATAACGCCTTCTTTGAATTGAAGGACATGACCTTTTTCATTAATGCTTTCAATGTGCGCTTCACCGACGCTTATGCTCGCTTCTATACATTCAAGCGGTAAGATAAACCTGTCGGTTTCGGTTCTTACGACAAAACCCTGCATAATTTGTGTTGTCATCACTGACGGAATAGTCAAGATAAACGTAGTGCCTATACCTTGATCCGTATGGGTATAAATTTTCCCATTTGCCTTTTCAAGATTTTTCTTAACGACGTCCATTCCTACGCCTCGTCCGGAAATATCTGTAACTTCCGATGCGGTCGATACCCCGGAAGCGAACATAACGCCGATGATTTTTTCTTGGTCAAACAACTCTGCTTCGCTCATTATTCCGAGTTCTATTGCTTTTGCACGAAGTTTTTCAAGATTTAATCCCGCTCCGTCGTCTTTAATTGTAACCGTAACGACTCCCGATTTTTCAACGGCGCAAAGCGTAATCGTTCCTTCTTTTTCTTTCCCTGCGGCTTCTCTTACATCCTGTTTTTCTATTCCGTGGTCGGCGGCGTTTCTGGTCATGTGAACAAGCGGCGATTCTAAAATTTCAAGAATAGTTTTATCTATTCTTAAATCGCCGCCCTCAATTTCAACCTTAATTCTTTTACCGGTTTTTGCCGCGACTTCATTAACGATCTTTGGCATTCTTTTGAAAATTTGGTCAATCGGAACCTTACGAATCTCCATTATACTTTTTTGCAAATTTCGTGAAAGTTGGCTAAACGTTTCAGTAATTTTTTTGAGTTCGGCTACAACGTCTTCCTTACGAATATTTTTCGTCTGATTTGCCATTGAACCAAGGTTCATGTACATATCTTCTACGATTACCAATTCGCCTACGAAAGCCAAGAAATTATCCACGGATTCTTCCGAAATACGCATAGTTTTAGCCGTGGCTTGAGTTTGTTGAACCGGTTGTTCGGTTATTTTCTTTTCTTTTTCGGTTTCTTTGTGTGAGTCGGAATTTACGTCCTGACCGGCAGGGATAGTTATCGTAAGTTTTTCCATCTGTTCCAAAATCGTCGTTCTTATAAGCGGATCCATACCTATAGTCATTTCGGCTATAGAAATATTATCAAGCATTTCGTTAATGATTTTGTTTGAATCGCCGGAATCGCTTATAAACTGTCTCAGCGTTTCAATAAGAACTCTGATTTGTCCGAATATTTTATCGCCGGACGGATATGATTTGCCGTCTTTCATTATTTTTTCAAGTTCTTGGTATTCGGACGGTTTTTGCGCCGTCTCTTTTTTATTCGCGGAATTTAATTTTATCAGTCTTTCTTCATATTTCTTTATAGTGTTGGAAATTGCGCTGTTATCCTCTTTAATAGCCGATAAATCCTCCAGTATTTCTTCAATAACCTTTAACGAATCTCCGTTATTTTCATTTTCTCCGTTCTTTAAAAAATCCAATATCGCTTTTTTGGCGTTTTCTACGGAATCGGGAATTTTTGCTTTTGTACCGTTTGAACGGATTTCTTCAAATGCTTTTGACACTCCGTTTGAACCGTCAATTAAAAGGTCTATAACCATGTCCGTTATTGAGAGTTTTTTTTGTCGAATGCCATCCATAACCTGTTCTATGGCATGGCTTAATTCTTTAATTTCAGTAAGGTTAAAATAGGCGGCATTTCCTTTTATTGAATGAAACACCCTGAATAGTAGTTGAACTGTCGATTCGTCGTACCCGCTTGACCTCAAATTCAGAAAATTTTGAACAACACTGTATAAGTCGTCCATCGCTTCGTCTATAAAGCCAACCATCATATCCAAATCGGCGGTATTTTCGTTTCCCATGAATTTCTCCGTCATTACCGTAATTTACAGTAAAATAATTTATTGCGTTTAATGATTTCAGAAAAAAAAGTATTTTCGGAATTTTTAATTTATTATTCCTCGACTCTGCCTTTAACTTTTCCTAAAATAATAATTTTATTTACGCCGTCGTCGTCAAAAAATAGTTTCAATGTGTCGCCGGACGATTCATTTTTGGTTTTTTGGTCGAAATAAATCGCTTTTGCGTTTCCTTCAACGATTGAAAGCATCTTGTAGTTTTCAATATCTTTGTTATTTAAAAAAGTCAAAATTCTTTCGCCTTGCATTTTGTCCGCAACATCTTCTTTATCTTTTTTAAACCGCTTAAACGAAGAGTTTTTCTCTGATAAAATTTGTGAAATTTTTTGGTCTTGAATTAAAAATCTCAGCGTGTCGCCGATAAGTTCCATAAAAGTACTATCGCCGTTTTCGTCTTCGCTGCTATTGGCGACAGGGTTTCCGATAACAAAAAATTCATTTAACGAGGTTTCTCCGAATAATATATGAATAGTGTCGCCTTTTACCGAACTGTTTTCGTATTCTATACGCGGGTTGCCTGTCAACATTCCTTTTTTGTCGTCTGCAAAGTAATATCCGCTGTCTGCAAACGAAACAAAATCCGCGCCGTTTATTTTTACACTGTCGGCTGCACGCGCAATTCCTGTTTTTGAAGTATAATTCATAATATTTCCGGCTATAGTGAAAGTATCGGTCGAAATCGAATCCCAAAAGTATATTTTTGGACATTTAGTTAAAAAAACGCTGTCGTTATTAATAAAATAATCCGCCGTTCCGGCAGTCATTGTCGCGCAGTAATTCGTATCGACTGCAAAAACTTTTCCCTTTAATTGTAGAACTTTTCCTTTTGAACGAAATTCTGCAAAATCGCACTTTAATTCTTGTTTGTTGCGCAGAACCTTTATATTCCCTGACATTAAAAGATGTCCTTCGCCGCGTTTCCAAATAGTTTTGTCGGAAAAAATCCGCGTTTCGTTCCACAAAAACTCAACATTTCCGGAAAGAGTGCTTACGACAGTGCCGTTTTCAAATTTGTTTGAATTTGTGTTCGCGTTTATCAATTCTAAAGCGTTTGAATTTATGATTGTTGTAATAATTGCAATAATTACAATTTTATTTTGCACCTAATCCTCGTTTTTTTCAAATTCCGCATCAACTGACGGGAAATTTCCTGTAACTTCCTGAGCAAATTCCCACCACTTAAAACTTTCATCAGCTTTAAATCCTTTTCCGCGCATGACTTCTCCGTCTGCTGATTTTAGCTCGACAAAATCGTTTGAAAGCAGCATTTTTTTTCTCTTATTCCATTCAAGCGAATTAGAAAATAGTTTTTCACCGCTTTCAGCGTTAAATTTAACGTTTCCCCAAACAAAGAGGGAGTCGGTGCTTTCGTTTGAAATTGCGCTGTCGGCGTATAAAACTGCGCTCAAAATCGCTGTTTCGTCATAAATAAGCAATTTTACCGGATTTGCCTTAATTCGTTTATTTTCGGAAATTTGAATGATTTCGTTTGCATTTAATTCCCATATTTTATTTCCATTTCTATACGCGGTGATTTTTGAAAGATTAAGTATTTGAGAGACAGAGTCCGCCATTGAATCGTTGGATAAAATAACATTACCGCTCTTTTTTTGTGAACAGGAACAAAAAAATATTGTAACTGCAACAATTATCAGTTTTAGTATTCTCATTTCAATCGACCTTTGCCGAAAATCCTGCCGAACTAAGCAAGTTTATCGCTTTTTCAGAATCGGCTTTTTCTATGAACGCAAACATGAACGATCCTGCGTCTCCTTCGCGGACTTTCAAAAGTTCAATATCGTTCACATTCAAATTATTTTGCGCCAAAATTGTGAGAATTTTTGCTAAAAATCCCGGTTTATCTTCCGCGATTACGATAATTCTATATAAATTATGAACGAATCCTTTTTGATTTTCCGACAATTTCGCACGAGTTTTTACTGCGTTTTCAAACGACGTCTCTAAAGAATCGTTTTTTAATTTTTTACGAAGTTCGACCATTTCGGCTATAAAGAGGTTTAGAATTTCAATATTCGCTTTCTTGTTGGTTTTGTAAATGTCGCGCCACATTTTATAGGGTGAAGAAGCGATCCTCGTGAGCGATTTGAAACCGCCCGCCGCCAAATCAAACGTCGTATTGATTTTTTGATTGACTTTTTCGGCGGTATTAACAAGTCCGACAGCGATTATATGCGGAATGTGACTTATTACCGCTGCGATTTTGTCGTGAATTTCAGGATTTATAAATTTTGTTTTGCAGCCCGTATATTTTTCCAAAAAAATTCCCAATTCGTCGGCGTCGCTCTTATTTTGCGAATATAAAACCCACACCGCATTTTGAAACAAAAACGGATCTGCGAATTTCGCTCCGTTTTTTTCGCTGCCAGCCATCGGGTGTCCTCCCACAAATCTAACGGATTTTGGTAAAAATTTCTGCGCGGTTTCGACAATCTCGTTTTTTGTACTTCCAATATCGGTAATTATCATTTCGCTTTTCAAATTCATTTTTGAAATTTTTTTTATAGTCTCAATAATAACCTCAATAGGCGCGCACAAAAAAAGCAAATCGGCGGTTTCAAGAATTTTTTGGGTTTCACTGTAATCTACGCCGTAATCAATCGCTTTGATCGAAATCGCGTCGTCAATATTTTTTTGTGAAGAAATACCGACGATTTCACCGTCAAAACCGCTTGCTTTCATCGCCGAGCCGATACTTGCTCCCAAAAGTCCGACGGAATAAATTGCAATTTTTTTTATTTTCATACTTTCACGACAAAAATCAAAACTCGGCAAATTGTTTGACGAATCGCAAATCGCCGCAGTGAATAAGGCGAATGTCGTCGATATGATAACGCATCATAACTAAACGGTCAAGTCCAAGCCCAAACGCAAAACCGTTGTATTTTTCCGTGTCGATTCCGCCGTATTTTAGAACATTGGGATGAACCATTCCACACGGAAGAAGTTCAAGCCATCCGGAATGCTTGCAAACCGAACAACCGTTCCCACCGCAATTCAGGCAGCGAATATCCAATTCAAATCCAGGTTCTACAAATGGGAAAAATCCAGGACGCAAGCGGACTTCTACCTCTTTTTTAAAAATTTCGGACAAAAGCGTTTTCATAAAATAAATCAAATTCGCTACACTTACGTTTTCCCCGACCATCATTCCTTCAAGTTGGTGAAACGCTATTTCGTGGGATGCGTCGGTCGCTTCGCATCTGAAAACTTTACCGGGGCCTACAAATTTAAATGGCGGTTTATGCGATTCCATTCCGCGGACCTGAATCGTAGAAGTGTGCGTACGAAGCAGATGTTTCATGTCTGAAAACCAAAACGTGTCTTGCATATCGCGCGCCGGATGGGTTGCCGGAATGTTCAGCGCTTCAAAATTATGATATTCGTCTTCAATGTGCGGTCCGTCTAGAATTTCAAAACCCATTGATATAAAAATATCTTCAATTTCTCGTTGAACGATAGAAACCGGATGATATCCCGCCGAAACTAAGCCTAAATCTTTTTTACTGTCGGTCAGAGTTATATCAATCCAATCCTTCGTCAAATTTTCGTTAATTTCATCGGTTTCAATTTTCGCTAATTTTTCATCAATTTTTACGCTCATTTCGGTTTTGATTTCATTCGATTTTGCGCCGACGCTCTTTTTTATTTCTATTGAAGCGTCTTTCATTTTGCTTAAAACGTCGTTCATCTTTCCCGTTTTGCCTATATATTGAGATTTCACGTTCAAAACTGCGTTTTTATCTGCGGCGCAAGCCAAATCCGCGTCAAATTCTTTTTTCAAAATTTCAAGTTTTTCAAGCATAGTTTTCCTCGTTTTTTGGGAATTCCAATAAAAACAATACCGCTAAAACAATTTTTAGTTTCTATTCAGCGCATTCAAATCTTTGTATGCGACTTGCAAACGTTCAACAATTTCTTCCTCCATTTTACGAAGCCAAACACGCGGGTCGTAATACTTTTTGTTCGGCTTATCCTCGCCTTCGGGATTACCTAGTTGCCCTTGCAAATAACTTTCGTTTGCTTTGTAAAAATTCAAAATGCCTTCCCATGCCGCCCACTGAGTGTCTGTATCAATATTCATTTTAATAACGCCGTAATTCAAACTTTCCGCAATTTTTTCCGGTTCGCTTCCGCTTCCGCCGTGAAAAACGAAATTAACTGGGTTGCTTCCCGCCGCAAATCCTAATTTCTTTTCAATAAATTTCTGAGACTGGTCTAAGATTTTGGGTTCAAGCACAACATTTCCCGGTTTGTAAACCCCGTGAACGTTGCCGAAACTTGCCGCGATTGTAAAATTCGGAGAAACCTCGCTCAATTCCTCATAAGCATAACACACGTCTTCGGGACGAGTATAAAGTTCGTCTTTTGCTCTGTGAGAATTATCCACACCGTCTTCTTCGCCGCCGGTAATCCCGAGTTCAATTTCTAAAGTCATTCCCATTTTTGCCATTTTTGTCAAACGCTCTTTGCACATCTCAATATTTTCTTTAAGCGGTTCTTCCGACAAGTCAAGCATGTGCGACGAAAACAAAGGTTTGCCTGTAGATGCGAAATTCTTTTCGCTCTCCGTTATTAATCCGTCAACCCAAGGAAGGAGTTTTTTTGCACAATGGTCTGTATGAAGAATAACGATAACACCGTATGCCTGTGCAAGCGTTTGAATATGTTTTGCGCCTGCGACGCAGCCTAAAACCGCTTCTTTTTGGTCGCCGAGTTTAAGCGTTTTTCCCGCGTTAAACGCCGCACCGCCGTTTGAAAACTGAATAATAATCGGCGAATTTGCTTTTTTTGCCGCTTCCATAGCCGCGTTAATTGAATCGCTCCCTACTACGTTCATTGCGGGAATTGCAAATTTTTCTTTTTTTGCAATCGCAAACGTTTTACGGACGTCATCGCCGAAAATCACTCCGGGGTTAACTTCGCTGAATATTCCCATAAACATAACTCCTTAAATAAATTATAATCTAAATCGCTTTCAAAATACTATTTGTAAAGACGGTTTTGCAACAGGTATTATTTTTTTAGACGGGCAAAACATATTTTTCAAACATGAAAACAATAAATTTGCCGAAAGAAATTGATAGGATTTGGGTTGAAGAAACGGGAATGAACATTCTTTCCGATAAAAATAGAATTTGCATAGATTGTAGCGAAATTCAGTTTTTCGATTCTGCCGCCGTCGCTTTCTTTAAACTTATTTCTCAAAATAAAAACGTAAAAATTGTGAATATTTCCGACGAAATAAAAAAAATTTTGCGGCAAGTCGATTATTCCCAAAGCAAAATTCCGTCAAAGAAAACAAATTTTGTCGAATTACTAGGCGATTTTATCGCAAATTTGTGGGACGAATTTTGTAAAGCGTTGGTTGTTTTGGTGGAAATGGTTTATTGGGGGACAATCGGTCTTTTATGGAAGCGTGACTTTCGTAAAGGAGTTTTGGGTGAACAAATGTATAATTTGGGCTACGGCGCATTGGGAATAACCGTCGTTTTGACTTTTTTAATCGGAGTGGCGGTTGCAACGCAATCGGCGATACAACTCAAACAGTTCGGAGCGGATGTTTTTTTGGTGATGCTGGTGGTTATAAGTATGATACGTGAAATGGGTCCGCTTATGACGGCGATAATTCTTGCGGGACGAACCGGTTCTGCAACAACCGCCGAAATCGCCACAATGAAAGTCCAAGAAGAAATTGACGCGTTGAAAACTATGGGACTTAACGAAATTCAGTTTGTCGTCGTTCCGAAGTTTTGGGCGTTATCGATTACAATGCCGCTTTTGAGCGTATTGGCGACGCTTTCGGGAATTTTAGGAGGTTTTTTTGTTGCGTACTTTTATTCTGGGCTTTCTATTGAAATTATAGTTGACGAATTTGCAAAAAATGTTATTTTCAAGGATTTTGTAATTTCTCTGATAAAATCGCTGGTATTCTCTTGGCTTATTTTGTGGATCGGAACATATTACGGCTTTGGGGTACGCGGCGGTGCGGAAGAAGTCGGGAAAGCTACTACTAAATCGGTAGTGAGCGCGATTTTCGTTATTGTAATAACCGATGCCTTATTTTCGTTTTTGTATTAAGAATCGCATTATGGCGAAAGATTGCGTTCATATATTCGTCATTTACGTTTTCTCTTACAGTTCCAACCTTTTATGCCCTTTATACATCGAATCGCGTTTTGCGGCTATTTCACCGTCTTCAAAATATTCATCAAAACCGATAGGCCGGTCAATTACTCCGTTTGGCGTAAATTCTACAATTCTGTTGGCGACGGTGTTCAAAAATTCGTGGTCGTGCGAACCGAATAAAACGACCTCCGAAAATTTCATAAGCCCCTTGTTAAGCGCGGTTATGGATTCCAAATCCAAATGGTTCGTAGGCTCGTCCAGAATCAATACGTTCGCACCGGAAAGCATTGAACGAGAAATCATACAGCGTTGCTTTTCTCCGCCGGAAAGAACGTTTGACGGTTTTTGCGCTTCCTCGCCCGAGAACAGCATTCTCCCGAGACATCCGCGTACAAAAGTATCGTCCTGCGTGTTCAAAAATTTCGACAGCCAAACAATCAAATTGTCTTCCGTATCAAAAAATTCGGAGTTATCTCTGGGCATGTACGATGATTTTATCGTAATTCCCCATTCAAACGAACCGGATATCGGCTTTGTTTTTCCCGAAATAATATCAAAAAATGCGGTTTTTATATTGTTGTTGTAACCGATAAACGCAATTTTGTCGCCGCTGTTTGCATTTAAATTAAAATTTTCAAGTGTGATTTCGTCATCTACTTTGAAAGTTAAATCTTTGACGGAAAGTATCATTTTTCCGCATTCTCTTTCCGGTTTGAACTCGACATACGGAAATTTTCTCGTAGAAGCGGGTAATTCTTCAACCGTTAATTTTTCTATCAATTTTTTTCTGCTGGTCGCTTGTTTCGCTTTTGCGACATTACTTGAAAATCTACGGATAAATTCCTGTAATTGCGCAATTTTCTGTTCGCGCTGCTTACCTTCCTGTTGACGCTGTGTAGCCGCCATTTGACTTGCTTCATACCAGAAATCGTAATTTCCTACGTAAACTTTGATTTGTCCGTAGTCAATGTCGGCTATGTGCGTACAAACCTGATTCAAAAAATGTCTGTCGTGCGAAACGACGATAACGGTATTTTGAAAATTTACCAAAAAGTCTTCAAGCCACGTTATCGACTCAATATCAAGGTGGTTTGTCGGCTCGTCCAAAAGTAAAATATCGGGATTTCCAAAAAGCGCCTGCGCAAGCAAAACCCTAACTTTTTCGCCGCCTTCAAGATTCTTCATCAAGTCCCCGTGCCGCTCGGTGGAAATTCCCAACCCCTCAAGCATAACGCCCGCATCGCTTTCCGCCTCGTAACCGCCGAATTCGCCGAATTCGCCGTAAATTTCCGAAAGCCGCATTCCGTCGTCGTCGCTCATATCGGTTTTTGCTTCTAAAGCATCTTTTTCTATCATCAAATCATACAATTTTTTATGTCCCATAAGAACGGTTTGCATAACCGAAAATTCGTCGAAAGCGTAATGGTCTTGCCGCAAAAACGAAAGGCGTTTTTTATTTTCTATTGATACGTTTCCTTTGGAAATATCCAATTCGCCGGAAAGAATTCTCAAAAAAGTCGATTTTCCAGACCCGTTCGCACCGATAAGTCCGTAGCAGTTTCCCGGAGTGAATTGCAAATTTACATCCTTAAAAAGCAATTTTGAACCGAAAGTATGCGTCAAGTTTTCAACGGAAATCATGTTTTCTCCTGTTTTATCACAATTTTACCCGATAAAATACTATAATCTCTTCAAGGAAACAAGAGATTATATAATTCCCGCTAAAGATTTAGATTACCCGCGCTTAAATAAATTCCTCTCATATTTATTTTGTTTTTGCTTGATACTAAGTTTAGCAAAAATTATTTTGATTAAGCGTTTGGAGAACCTTTTATAGAAAGCAAGATTAATTAAAGGTTCAATATCGGTTAGTCATATATTATATTCGCTTTACGTATGATTTAGAAGAGGGGCTATGGCAAGTTCAAATTTATCGCCGATTGAAAAAATTTTATTAAGAAGAAAAAACGAAAAAGTTTTAGCAAAGGAAATTTACGAAAAAGTTTTTGACGTTGGAATCGAAAAAACCGCCGAGAAACTTTCGCTAACATATGAGAACGCGGTAAAACTCATTATTCCGATTGTCAGAAAAAACAGGGATTTTGACAAATTTTTTGCGCTTGTCGAAAAGCAGAAATTATATTCGATATATGAAAAAATGAAAGATTTGCAAACTGTTTCGGTGAAAATTTTACAGAGAGAGTATGGAAACTTTGCAAAAGAATGGGAAATTTTAATTGCGAAAGAATTTTCCAAAAAAAAATTGAAGCAGGAGATTTTTGACTGAATGAACGGCGAAAAATGGGTGATTTTCGATTTTGACGGCACGATTTCGGAGACGACCGATACGTTGGCGAAATTTTGGAATGAGCGTTTGGCAAAAAAGTATAAATTGCGGACGATAGACAACGAAAATTTGAACCTTCTCAAAGACATGAACGCCATTGAAAAAATTAAATTCTTTAAGATTCCATTCTACAAATTACCTTTCGTGGTAAATTCGGCTCGAGAACATTTTCATAAATATGCGGATGAATTTGCGGTAGTGTCGGGACTGAAATCTGTTTGCGAAAAACTTATAGAAAAGGGGTATAAGTTAAGTATCGTTTCGAGTAACCGTGAAGCGAACATACGAAAATATTTATTGAGAAATAAATTTGATATATTTTCAGAAATATTTTGCGATAAAGGTCATTCGCTTTTCGTCAAACATAAAACCATTAAGAAATTTTTACGGGAGTACAATATTTCGCAAGGAGAAGCGGTTTATATCGGAGACGAAAGCAGAGATGTAGTTGCATGCAGAAATGCGGGAATTGATATAATTTCCGTTACTTGGGGATGGGATTCCCGAGAGGTTTTGGAACTGGTAAATCCGCATAATTTGGTAAATACTTCCGACGAATTGTATAAAAAAGTAGTTGAAATATTAGGGCGAAATCGATGAAGGTTTTAATATTGTCGCCGTTCGGAATCGGAAATTTGATTATGCTTTATCCTGCTCTGAAAACATTAAAAGAGCAAAATATAGATTTTGATATATTGAGTTTTCACGATGCGGTCGGTAAAATACTTGATTGTTGGGAAGAGTTTAAATGTTTACATAAAAATCATTTTCATTTTGGAAAAAGCAAAGTAAAAACGATAAAAACGATAATGCAAATCCGCAAAGAAAGGTATGATGTCTCAATTTTAAGTTTTCCGTCGGCGAAATTTCATTATAATTTGCTGAATTTTTTGTGCGGTGCAAAAAAAAGGATAGGTTCGGTTTATCCCGACAGTTCGCGTAAAACTCTCGCTTTTTTGAATAATGTTCCGCATAAGGTCGTAAAGAATATTCACGATGTCGAGCAAAACTTTGAATTGGTTAAAAAGTCGGGGATTTTTAAAGAAAATTATAAAATCCAAAGATTTCCCAGTAAAAAAAACGATAAAAAAATCATCGGCTTTCATGTCGGTTGCTCTAAAAATTCCGCTTATAAACGTTGGAATGTTGAAAATTGGAGAAAAGTCGCCGATTTTCTTTTAGAAAATTATTCCGATTATGAACTGCGATTTTATTTTGGTGCGGACGAAGAAAAAGAGCTGCGATTTTTTGAGAATTATTCCGGCGTAGAAATTCTAAAAAACTTGTCTTTGACACAATTAAGAGACAGTATTTCTCAATGCAAATTATTTTTGTCGAACGACAGCGGGCTTATGCACATAGCGGTGTTTTGCGGTGTTGATGTGATTTCGGCGCTAGGACCGTCGGATGAAAGACGCACCGGACCTTTTGGTGAAAAATCAGCGGTTTTGAACGGAAATTGCAAATGTCGTCCATGCAGTCATTCTTACACGATTAAATCTCACAAATTTTTTTGCCCGTATTCGTCCGAGATTTGTTTGGAAAGCGTGTCCCCGAAGGATTTTATTTCGAAAATTGAGGATTTTTTAAGATTAATGTAAAATCTTGCTAAATTTTTTTACGTAATCAAAATAACCGTTAATATACTTTACAAACCGATTCTGTCTTGATTTCACTGCTTCTGTAAAACAAAAAAGATTACTTTGCTTTTTCATTACCGACAACGAATATCGGTTCGTTATCATTCTGAATGTTTTCTAAAATTTCGTCAAAGTTCTTTTTAGCCGTTGTCGCTGTCATTGTTTGCATATTTTTACCCTTCCAGTCCTTTCTCTAAAAGAATATATCATTTGCCGCAAAGCAAAAAAAAGGCGGCTCGTCGAAAAAATCGCCGTGTACTCGAAACGTCCTTCTTTTTTACAACTCAAGAATCGCTTTCAAATTCTTCACGGGTTTTCGCTCCGCTGCGTCCCGGGCTTTTGAAATCCAATACGACAAATAAACCCTCAAATTCAAAAACGTCATAAATTCGATTTTTAAGATACCGAGCGTAATCTTGTGTAACTCGGTTTGGGTTTGTGCAAAAAATTATAAAGTGCGGGTATTCGTCCTCCTGTTGCTTAATTCCCAAAAATCGAACCGCTTCGCCTACAATATACGGATGAGGATTTCGCCGCGTCCATGAAAAAAATTTGTCTTCAAGCTCGGATTTTGGAACAATAAACTGCGATCTTTCTTTAATTTTAAGCGATAATCTTACAATATCGACTACTCGCTGCCCTGTCAATGCCGAAATTGAAATCATAGGAATATTTTCCAAATCTTTGTATGATTCACGGCTTGTTTTTACCAGGGTGTCGAATGTTTTACCGTCTTTTTCAATAATATCCCACTTGTTCCAGCATATAATCAGTCCTTTTCTTTCGGATATTATATGCGCTACGATTTTCATGTCCTGTTCGCTCAATTTTCTTGCGGTATCTACAAGTAAAACCGCAATGTTGCAGCGAGCGATGCTTCCCAGAGCGCGTAAATTTGAATAATATTCCACATCGTCGTTTACTCTAGCTTTTTTGCGAAGCCCGGCCGTATCTATAAGTTTTATTAAATTCCCGTTGAAATCAAACGAAGTGTCTATACTGTCGCGAGTTGTGCCGGCAATTTCACTTACAATTACCCGTTTATCACCCAGAATTTTATTCACAAGCGATGATTTTCCCGAATTCGGACGACCTACGACCGCGATCTTTACGGCGTAGTTTATCTCGTCTTTCTTTTTTTCAACGGCGTTTACTTTTTCAATGATTTTATCAAGCATATCGCCAACGCCTTTTCCGTGAAGCGCCGAAACGCCTATAGGTTCGCCCAATCCCAAATTCCAATAACTATGCATTGTAATTTCCGCAGACGGAGATTCGGTTTTATTTACCGCTAAAATTAACTTGTCGCTGCATTGTTTTCGCAAACGGACTGCAATTTCACAGTCCAAATCGCTCGGCTCAACGTCGGCGGCAGCCAAAAACAAAACAACGTCCGCCTCATTTACCGCAATATTGACTTGACGATTAATTTCCCGTTCCATTTTTTCTTTCGATTCCGGAACCATTCCACCGGTATCGATAATCGTAAAATGTGAACCGTTCCATTCCGCTTCCATATAATTTCTGTCGCGCGTTACGCCTGGTCTGTCGTCGACGACCGCTATTTTTTTCTTCAAAATTCTGTTAAAAAGCGTCGATTTGCCGACATTTGGTCGTCCGACAACCGCTACGGTCGGAAGTTTTGTCATTTTATTTCCTTTATTGTAACACGCATACGAGTTTCATCGTTTATTCGCTAATTCCACTCTACAAGTCGATGTTTGATTTGAATCCCATATAAAAATACTATTTGCCAAAAAAATCGACACTCCTCGTGAAAAAATAAGCGATAAAAATCGCTACTGGCAAAAAATGAAAGAGACATGTCCTTACTAATCGCTCAAATATATAACGGCGGCGGGAAAGTTTGTCGGTATTAGGTGAAAGTCGGGGTGAGACAGAAAAAAATATTCATAAAGTCCGCTTGTAGAGAGGAAAAAATAATTTTTTTTCAAAAAACATAAAAAAAGTATAAAGGTTTATTTAAATAATTACGATAAATATAATGTAGCGGCAAGGATGCCGTTAGAAAAATAAACAAACAGCCGTTATTACGGCGAAACATGGAGGTTTCTTATGCGTATCAATCACAATGTACCATCAATCGTTACTCAGAACGCTCTTGCGTCTAACAACAGAGCGCTCAGCAAAGACCTTGAAAAGTTATCCACCGGTCTTAGAATTAACAGATCCAGCGACGACGCCGCGGGTTTGTCCGTGTCGGAAGGTTTAAGAACTCAAATCAGAGGCGTAGAACAAGCAAAGAAGAACACTATGGACGGTATCAGCGCTTTAAACATCGCCGAAGGAGCGATGAACGAAATTCATGCGATTTTGCA
>JAIRUI010000032.1 GCA_031254455.1 Chitinispirillales bacterium
TTTTTTTTTTTTTTCTTCTCTAAGCAACGCAGACGGATGATATGATACTATTGCCGGAATGCCGTCAAAATAATGAACGATTCCCCTAAGAGAGCCGACCGATTTATCATTTTGCAAAACGTTGTTTGCCGCCGTTTTACCAAGCAACAGTAAAGCTTTGGGTTTTATTATTTCAATCTGCTTTTTAAGAATCGGGATACAAGCAGCCACTTCCGGTTGATTTGGGGTTCTGTTCATAGGCGGACGACATTTAAGAATATTTGCGATAAAAATATCCTTTCTCTCAATATGAATCGCCGCAAGCATTTTCGTAAGCAATTCTCCGGCCGCTCCTACAAACGGTTTACCTTGTAAATCTTCTTGCTCGCCGGGCGCCTCGCCGATTACCATAATATCGGTAAAAGCAGTTCCAGCGCCAAAAACAAATTTCTTTCTCGTTTTAGCCAAAGAACAGGCGACACAATTTGAACACCTATAATATAATTTTGCCAACTCTTCCCGTTTATCGTATTCTGCGCCGACTTTTTGTTCGCCATATTCAAAATCTTTTCGCAAAACTTCGGTTTTTGTTTCGTCCGCCATAAAGACCGTTTTTTCCTGTGAAACAATATTTTCGATTTTCATTTTTTCAACACTTTTTTTAATCGGCGCGTTTTGGATGTAAAAATTAAATTTTTCATCCAAAACGATGTCGTTCGGAATACCCGATTCTTTTTGTCCGACAAAATATTTTTCAATAAGATCAAATCTATACACAATACCCTCACAAAACTTCAAGTGGAAAATATTTTTCCCCAACACAGCAATGTTAAATTATTTTAATTTACTAAAAATCAAAACTTAGGTCTTTGTAAACCCGCCTTTTCCCATGAACTTTTTGACACCCACTTAAAAGGATTTTCAACAAAACTTTTTCTTATAATACCGGTAGTTATAATGGAAAGCGAAAGTAAAAATACGGCTGTGGATCCAAAGACCAAATATCCTATTCCAAGCCGAACCGCTTTTTTGCCGCGAATTATTCTTGTTTTTACCGCGACTCTTGCGCCAAGAGACGGATAACGTTTTTCGCATATAATTTTTATTCCAAAAACCATCATAATTATCGACGGAATAAAAAAGAAACCGAGTATTAAATTTATCCAAGTTCCCATAATTTGATATCGAACAGCAAAATCCAACAATTTCACTCTTTCTATTTCCGTCAAAATAACAAATTTATAAAATAAAAAACCTAAGGCAATCAAAATTATGTAAAACGATAATAAGGCGATTCTTGATAAATTATCCGGAAAAATAAATTCTTGATTTTCATTTTCTTCCCGCTTAAAATTAAACATAGAACCTCATTAAACCGAAAGTTGTTTTTGAGCGTAAATAAGAGCGTCTTCTCTCGACTGAAAATAATTATCCAATTGTTTCTCATAAATATCCTTCAATACGTCGCCCAGTTTTATTCCCTGTACAAATCCCATGTCAAGCAAATCATTTCCGCATACAATCGGTTTTGGTTTTATCTCTTCGGGCGGTATTTCGTCTATTTTTTTTAACAAGAATTCCGCATTATCCATCATTCCGTGACTTGAGAAACAATCCGCTTCGTGCAAAATAATCTCAATATCCATCGTTTTCCGTGAAATAAACGTTTTCAATTTACCGGATTTCATTTTCTGCACAAACATAAATTTCATGTGGTTTGCAACGCAAGAAACGACATCTTTTGTTTCGGCTGACGGCATTTTAAATCTTTTTGCAACTATTTGCGCCATTTCAGCGCTTTTTTCATCGTGGCGATTAAACCTTATCCTATCTTCTATTGTCATTGTCGCCGGTTTTCCAATGTCGTGAAGTAA
The DNA here is from genome assembly GCA_031254455.1 of Chitinispirillales bacterium. Taxonomy (NCBI): domain Bacteria; kingdom Pseudomonadati; phylum Fibrobacterota; class Chitinispirillia; order Chitinispirillales; species Chitinispirillales bacterium. Next base: position 1,854 of record JAIRUI010000032.1, read on the forward strand.
AACGCTCCATACCAAAACCGCTCTTTTATAACTGTCCGAAAGTACATTTTTTTGATCTTCTCTAAGCGAATCTTTGTTGCAAATAAATTTTTTTACCAAATCTTCTATGTACTTCATTGATTTTAGAGTATGGATATAACAATCTCCTTCGGGATGGAATTCCGGCGGTTGTTCAACCCCGTGTAAAACGCTTATTTCCGGAAGCAGTACATCCAATAATCCGGTTTTATCAAGAATATCCATAGTTTTTGCAGGTGCGCTGCAAAAAGACAACGTAAGTTCTTTGTAAATTCTCTCCGCCGAAATTTTTGCGATATTTTTCGACAAACATTTTACTGCATTAAACGTATCCACTTCTATCTCAAAATCAAAACGCGACGAAAATCTTACCGCACGCAGCATCCGTAAATAATCTTCCGAAAATCTTTTTTTTGCATTTCCTATAGTTCTTATAATCCCTTTATTCAAATCATCCTGTCCACCCACAAAATCTATCACGGTTTTGTCAACAGGATTATAAAACATTCCATTTATCGTAAAATCGCGGCGATGCGCATCTTCTTGGGCGGATGAAAACGAAACGCTTTGAGGACATCTTCCGTTAACATACTGCCCGTCATTCCTGAAAGTCGCTACGTCAAATGCAATTCCGCGCTCTATAACCAAAACAACGCCGAACGATATTCCGACTTCTTTAGTATTATTAAATAATTCTACAATTTCTTCCGGACGCGCAGAAGTAGCAATATCAATATCCGGCGAATTACCCGCAGGAAAACCTAAAAGCATGTCGCGAACAAACCCTCCGGCGTAATATGCTTCATATCCCAAATTTTGCAATTTAATTACAATTAATTTTGCTATTGCTTCTTCACAATCCAAAAACATATTTTATACTCCGATGATTTTCAATTAAAATAATTTACGCCCGTGCGGTGAAAGGAAAGAAATTATGAAAAAGTATGCTATTGCAGTTATCGCGTTGTCAATGATTATTCTTACAGGATGCGGTTTGGAAAGTAAAGGAGACAAGGCGTGGAACGAAGCGCAGAAAGCGAAGGAAGAATCTGGGCGTCTTATGAAACAAAAAGAGGCGTATCTACGTTACAAGGAAGCATATACCGCGGCAGGCGCAAAAGCAACATTTAAACTCGTCAATAAATATCTTAATTCGTCAATAGCCAGAATTGAATTTATTTTCGGCGAAACAACTTCTGCAAGTGATCCGGCGGTGAAAATTTTGAGAAAAGACATTGAAACGTTAATAAAACAGGACGGAATTTCGGATGGGAACAAAAACCGCTACGCTCAATGGCTTATCTCCGTTGCAAACAATTACCGCGATAACGACGATATTTCACATTGCATTGAAGAATTGAAAAACGCTAAAGCGTTTGCCGCCGATAAAACAATCACTGATGCGGTCGAAACGGAAACGAAATCCGAATATGCAAAATTTCAATTGGAAAGTTCAAAAGGATTTGTAGAACAAGCAAAAAAAACAAAAGATCCTTTGGATTACATTCGCGCCGAATATTATGCAAAAGCGACCTTGCAATTCGATCCAAAAAATTCCGAAGCGAAAAAGATTTTGAGTATGACAAGAAAAGAATTGATTCCGTCATTGAACGCATATGAAGCTGCAATTACCGAATATATCGACACTACGCTTTTCAACGATATTAATTCCGACGGAGTATTGATCGCAGTCCCTACAGTAAAATCAATAAAAGGCAAAACCTATTTGGATGTTTCTTTTTACAACAATTCATACAACGCGATAAAACCAAAAGCAAGCATGTTCAAACTTGTTACGACAGACGGAAAAGAAATACAAGCAAGCGAAGTTGAATTTGAAAAAAAAGTTCTTGATCAGAAATTCGATATTAAAGGAAAACTTATTTTCAAAGGCGATTTCAATAAAGAAAAAATTAAAAAATTATCTTTCTATTCCAAATCCGGCGATGAAAATGCGCCAGCAATCGTCGGCGATAAATATTTTCAGTAAATTTTTTTATTAGGACAGGTAAAAAGATATTTGCCTGTCCTAATTAGCGGTACGGAATATACATGAGAAAAATACTTTTTTATTTATTGTTTATAATTGCTTCGTGTTTTGCTCAAACTCCCGACGGTTATCGAAATATTTCGTGGGGAAGTTCGGTCGCACAAGTAAGAGAGGCGTTGCCGTCCGGTAAAAATCTCACGCAAATTACCAATTCAAAACAAAATTTTCCTGTTTCGTTAAACATTGCAAGATATCAATTAACGGATTCCGTTGCAGGTTACCCGGCAAAAACCGAATTATATTTTTACGACGACAAATTTTTTCAGGCGGTAATAGATTTTAATTTTAACAGATTCAAAAACTATGATTTTAACTACAATGTTTTCATTTCCGTAGATAAATATTACAACGATATAAGAGCGACTACGTTAAATTTTGTCGCCGATATTTATGCGCTTCTTGCACAAAAATACGGTAAAAAAGAACCGACATTTAAAGGGCTTGATCCTCGTTCATGTTTTACAAATTTGGATAATTATCTTGCAAAAGAACGGTGGAATTTACGATATAATCCGTCGGAATATTATAAACAAATAACAACTCAATCATACGCACAATGGAAGTTCCCCAAAACCGAAGTGAGATTTTCGGTTATAATATCCGCGTTCGACAAACGATTTGAATACACGCTTTCTCTCGCCGGAAACGATTTACTTGAAGAAATAGAAAAAAGTATTAATAACGAACGAAGCGGAAGCTTGTAAATATTATCAAAGAAAGCGCAAATCAGATTTACGCTCTCTTTACCGTTTTTAACTCACTGTAACATACACCAATGTTTGATTTACAAGTTGATATGCTATTTCACCGAAAGTTATCGGTCCTGCAAATGCATCAATATGCTTACCTTCAAGTTCGCCGTAAAGGAAATTCAAAATACAGTTGCACGAAAACAGCGATTCCGTTCCTTTTAACGCAAATAACCGCTCGTTAAAGACTTTCTCATAGTTTGATATTTTGTTAGCAATTTTGTATTGTATTCCACTAAAAACAGGCGCGTATAAATTAACAACACCGTTTTCAATTGACTTGAAAGATACATTTACTCCATTACCGGAATAATCGCCGACAATAGGAAGCTTTGTGTCGATTCCGTTCTCTTCAATATATTTTGCAAGTATAGTTTCTTTCCCGTTTATAAAACAGTTTTTTACGGAAAAACCTTCTTCTTTAAATTCAATAACAGGAGAATTTTCGTCTTGCGTGAATATATTAACAATATTTACGCTAACCATTTTGTTCTGCGGAACTTCCAAATGCAAAGCGACCGCTTTGTCTGTAAGCGCAGATCGCGACAATCCGTCAACCGCTATCGGCGTTTGTCCGTCTATCCCCAAATTCAATCCGGTAATCCAGCCGACAATATTTTTGACAAACATACCGTCAAAATTTGCGGCGTTTTGAGCGTATTCTTTATGTATTGCGCTGTCAAATGGTATCAGCAATATAGAAAAACCGTTTTCAAAAGCGTCTTGAGTCACATTTTTTACGTTTGATACGTCGTACGTTTTTATAGAGAAATTTTTATACGGAAATTCCGTTACAAATAAGAATTCTCCTGTAACTTTTCCACCGCCTTCCGCCATAAAATATTCTGTTGAACCGCCTACCCATTTGCCTTTTGGCAACTTGCGAATAAGCGCTTCCGTCGCGGCAATGTGAAGTAATTTGCCGGATTCAATCATTTCTGATACTTCATTAAATGTTTTTAACATAAACTCTTCCTCTCCTGTTTAGAGTTTCTGAATAAGAGCAAAATCTTTTGCCACGATTGTACCGTATTTTGCCAAGAAAGCGTTAATTTCATTAACACAATCGTCCACTATTTTTGACGTAGGCGTTTGTGCGTAAAGTTTCTTGTGCCGTGTTACCAACAAAGAAAACCCCAACTGTGAAAACGGCAGATTTCCTTTCAACATCTTTTCTGTTTGTTGATACGTAATAGTCATAAACAATTCCTCCTTTTGTTTTGTATTTGTTGAACGGAACCAATTCTTTTTTCCTAATTAAATCATAAACTTTTGCTTCAACACCGATGCTCCCGCCTGCTTCACATTCAGAATAAACATTCCTTTAGCAAGATTTTGGGTTTTCAAACCCGTAGCGTTCAAGCCGTTAATCGCATTTATGTTTACTTTATTTATCAAACGCCCTTGAACGTTGTAAAGTTCGACAGTATAGTCGCCCGCTTTCAGATTAAAATTTATCTGTCCGTTTCTTACACCTGCAAATGAAATAATTATTTCACGTTTATTTGCCGATTTGTGAATCGGCGTATTCTGTTCCCCGAAAATAAACCCGCCTTTGTCCAAAGTTAAATCGTGCAAGCCGATAATGTCGTCTTCGCTTGCTATGCTATTACCGCTCACGTCAAGAGTTATGAGATTAATAAGTCCGGCAACACTAAGCGTACTAAGTTTATTATTTCCTAAGTCAAGAGTTTTGAGGTTTACAAGGTCTGATACGCTAAGCGTCGGGAGTTCATTGTCGCGCAGATTGAGAGAAACAAGCGCCGTATCACCGGATACGTCTATCTCCGCAAGATTATTATTGCTTGCGTTAAGTTCCATAAGATTAATAAGTCCGGCAACGCTAAGCGCCGTGAGCTCATTATTACTCGCATCAAGCATTCTGAGATTTATAAGTTCTGACACACTAGACACACTAATAGTTTCGCGTAGAGCGTTTCCGCTTTCCGGCGTATCTTTTGCAAATTTAAGAGTTGTTAATTTGTTACCGGAACATTTAAACAATTCCAACGCGGTACAGTTAGACACATCCAATGTCGTCAGTCGGTTGTTATTGCAAGTAAACGACTTAAACGCCGTATTTTTCGACACGTCAAGCGTAGTTAAGTTATTATTGGAACAATCCAACGTTACTAAAGCAAGACTATTTGATATATCCAGCGTAGTCAGTTTGTTGTTACGGCAATACAATGTATCAAGCGAATCACACATCTGAAGATCAAGCGAATCCAATTCGTTGCCGTCGCACTTCAACCACTCTAACGCGGTATTATTAGACAAGTCAAGTTCAGTTAAATTATTATTGGAACAATCCAACATCCTCAGCGAGGTATTACTATCCAAATAAATTCCATTCAAACTATCTCCATAACAAGTCAAAACTTTCAGATTCTTATTACTCGACACACTAAGTTCGACAAGTTGTTTATTGTCGTGGCAATGCAAATGCGTCAAATTAGTATCATTCCACACGTTCAAATTAGTTAATTTGTTGCCGCCGCAATTCAACTCCTTTAACGCGGTATTATTAGACAAGTCAAGTTCAGTTAAATTATTTACGGAACAATCCAATTTCTCTAATGAGGAAAAATATTCTATACCGGCAAGGGAATATATGTTCTTGTCCCGCAAATCAAGTTCGGTTATAGTATCTACGTCGTTTTCATGTATCTCCGTCTTTCCTTCAAGATATTGACATATCGCCGACTTAAAGTTTGTGTCATTAAACTCTAGCGTTATATCATTCCCCTGCCCAAACACCGCAATAACGACAACAATCACCGTCGTAAATACTTTCAAAATACTTTGTTTGTTCCACATACAAAAACCCCTTCATTTCTCTTTATAAAATTAAAGTTTAATAACGTATTTTAACCGTTAACTCATAAATTCCAATTTTTCGGCTGTAATATACTATCTGCGCACCTATAAATTTCACAAAAACCGAATTAAAATTATGCATGCCAAACTCATTTTGTTTTTGCTAATATATTCCTTTTTAATACTTTTAAGAAATATCATAAAAAAGAAAATCTATTCTTTTCACAACAAAATTTCACAGTGCCGTGCAACGTGGCAATTTATTGTTATTGCAACCGGCAAACAAGCTATATGCGTAGGAAACGTTTCAATGTGAACCGCCAACGCCGTTATTCTTCCGCCAAGCCCTTGCGCTCCTATTCCGCTTTTGTTGATTTCGGCGAGTATTTTTTTTTCCATTTCACTGTAAAATTTTACGGGATGATTTTCCCCGACGGGACGAAGCAACGCTTTTTTGGCTGTTTCAAGACATTTTTCCGCATTGCCGCCTATTCCTACTCCCACAATTACCGGAGGACAAGGATCGCCTTCGGCCGCCATAACGGTTTTAACGACAAAACCGACAATATCATCCCCGCGGTTGGAAGGTTTCATCATTTTCAGTGCGCTCACATTTTCACTTCCGCCGCCCTTCGGCGCAAAGATTATTCTGATACTTTCACCTTTTACAAAATTATAATGAATTATAGCCGGAGTGTTGTCGTTTGTGTTTTTTCTACCAAAAAGTGGATCCTCAACGATTGATTTTCGCAGATAATAATTGTCGTATCCGCTTCTAACTCCTTTCTGTATCGCCTCTTCTATGTCATTCTCGCCGATAATTCTTACATTGCTGCCTATCTCTACAAAAAAGACTGCAAACCCAGTATCCTGACAAATCGGTTTTTTTTCCGTTTTTGCAATATCCGCATTTTTAACACACTGCAAAAGAATTGACTTCGCCAAATTCGAATCCTCGTCATATTGCGCTTTTTTCAAAGCGCAATAAACGTCTTGGGGAAGGTTGTACGCCGCTTCGGCGCACATTTTCTCTACCGCGTTAGTTATAATTTCACAGGAAATATCGCGCATTTTTATTTTTGCTCCGTCATTTTTCAAGAAAAATAGTATTTTGTACAAAATATAAGGAAGCTCGTTTTATGGAAAAGAAAAAAATCGTCGTTGTTATGGGAGGCCCATCGGCTGAACATGAAATTTCACTGAAAACCGGATTTCAGATATTGTCAAATTTGGATAAAAATAAATATTCCGTTTCGGCGCTCGTCATTTCAAAAAACAAAGAATTTCGGTTCGCGCAAAACACGATACAAATCACACAGGAAGACATAAACAATGCCGAAACTTCGCCGTTTTTCAGAGGCGGCTACAAGCCTTGCAATTCCATGCTGATATGGGAAAACGTGAGCGGCGCATTTTTGGCTCTGCACGGCGAATTTGGCGAAGACGGCGTTTTCCAAGGATATTTGGACACAATCGGAGTGAAATATACGGGCTGTGGAGTGCTCTCCAGCGCTGTCGGTATGAACAAAATATTTGCAAAAAAAATTTTTGAAGCAAGCGGTATAACAACACCGCCGTATTCAATTTTCAGAAAAGGCGACAGCGAAAACGAAATTAAAGAAATTCTTGCAAAACATCGCTTTCCTCTTTTTGTCAAAGCTCCGCAATCAGGGTCGAGCAAACTTATGTCAAAAGTTGAAAACGAGCAGGATTTACGTTCGGCAATCAAAGATATAAGCAAAAACTGTAATTCGATTTTAGTTGAATCAAATGTAAAAGGCGATGAGTTCTCGTGTCCCGTAATTGAAATAAAAGGCGAATTACGTGTACTTTCTCCAATATATATAAAACCGAAAAACAGCGCCGGTTTCTTTGATTACAACGCGAAATATCTTGGAGAATCAGAAGAAATTTGTCCGCCGCCACACGACAAAGAGATTATCGAATTGATTCAAAAAACCGCCATATCCGTCCATAAAGTCTTGGAATGCAGAGGATATTCCCGCACAGATATTATCGTGCAGGACTCCGTCGCTTACGTTTTAGAAATAAACACATTGCCGGGAATGACTTCCACCTCTCTCATCCCAAAGTCGTTTGCAGCCGAAGGCGGAAATTTTAGCGAACTATTGGACATAATCATTGATAATATGCTTAAACCTTCCTAACGTTTTTTATTCACAGTAATTGTCAAAATTAAGCACATTACTCTTTAATCAATAATAAAAATCGCGCACGTTTTCGCTGACTTTTAACTGCTTTTTATTAGCGTTAAACCAATCTTGATAAGCGTTTCGAGCAAACTCCGATTTAATTTGGTTGCTTATTACCGTAAATTCCGGCGCATCTTTCGGCAATTCACTTACAAGTTCTTTTGCCGTAGTCCTAACAATATAAACACCGTTATCCGAAACGATCGGTTTTGATATGGTATTTTCAGGCAACGCAAACGCGGCTGCGAGTACTTCGTTATTGTAGCCGACGCCGGAAACAAACTGTTTTCTCGTCGTCAATTCCGCTTTTCCTGCGCGAAGTTTTTCATCGCCTTCCGCAAATTCTTCAAACGACGTTTCTTTTATTTTTTCGGTAATTTCTACTAGATAATCTTTCGCATTATTTATGCGCAACGAATCCTCGACAATACTCCTGATTTTTGTTTTCACGTGCTCAAACGGTAAATTTCCCTTTGCAATTTTTTCTTTGAGTTCTAATACGAAAAATGCGTTTTCGGTTTCCAAAATCTCAGAAACATCACCCGGTTTCGCGTCTTTATCAAAAACAAAAAAGCCTAAATTTGCAATATATCCGACTCCAGCCGGATTTTCTCCTCTGCCAAACGGCGGAGTTGAATCAACATCTACAGAAAATTCTTTTGCGGCGGAAAGCATATTTTCATCTTCAGCAAAAGAACGGACTTTTGACACAAGCGTCTCAATACTGTCAAGCGTCTCTACCCCGGCGATAATGTATTTTAAAATATGTTTCGCTTTAACCTCAGTTACGGTATCCGCATCGATTTTTACACTGTCAACTGCTATAATGTGAAACCCGTAATTTGACTTAAACGGCTCGGAAATTTCGCCGGATGGAGTAGAAAACGCGACATTATCAAACTCTTTTACCATTTGACCTTTCTTAAACCATCCCAATTCGCCGCCGTTTTTTGCGCTGCCCAAATCGTCAGAACCGATGCGCGCTTCTTCGTCGAACGACGTGATTCCCGCCAAAATATTTGATTTTATATCCCGAAGTTCGTTTGCTATCAATTCCTCGTCTCTTTGAGTTATATTTTTAGGGAATCGAACAAAATAAACCGTCGCTTTTTCTGCTGTTTTGTAGTCGGAAATGTGAGCTGCATAATAATTTTTAAGTTTTTCATCGGACAAACTTTCAGAAAGCAAATCAATGGAATACGGATGAATATTTATATATTCAAAAGAAACTTTTTCTTTTTGCGCTTTGTATTCGTATTCTATTTCGGAATAAGACGGATTATTTCCGCTTTCAATCAAAGTATTAAGTTTGTTTATTGGGACCATTACATTGCGGATGTACTGTTCTATCTGTTGAACCGAAGGATTATCATAACTTGACGGCGTATTTATGAACGCAATATATTTTTCTTTATCAAATTGTCCGTCCGTATGAAAATATTCGCTTTGGGTAAACGCCGGCGGCGGATTATCTTTCAAATATGAATAAATTTCTTCAACCGTAGCTTCAAGTTCCATATCTTTTATTATTTTGTCGGTAATCACTTCACTTACGTAAGCGTCCCAAACCTGCATAGGCAAAGTTCCGTCTTCGTTTGCGGTCTGCCCTTGATACCTGCGATTTTGACGCTCCATTTCAAGCATTTGTGAAAATTCTTGAATACCGACAAAATTATTCCCGATTTTTCCAACAGTTCTGCCTTTTTTTCCGGTAACCGTTTCAACGCCCATTCCCCAATCGATAAATATTGTCATAAGAAATCCTATAAGCGCAATAAGCATTATCACGGGCGCCCATTTTCTCATCCATGTAAGCATAAAATTACTCCTTATTTTTTTTTGTTATTTTCTTCTTTGTTACTCAAAAGCGAACTATATTTTTTTTTGTCCTTCAAAATATTCAGAGCGGTTGCTAATTGTTCGTCATCTTTTAATTTGAATCGTTGCACAAAGCCGTTTTCCTGCCCAAACTCCCGCACTAAAAATGCGTTTTGCAGTTGACGTTCTATCAACGCTTTTTCCGACTTCAACAATTCGTCGCGGTTTTCTTTCATTATTTTATCCAATTGAGAAATTAACTCTTCAACCTTTACCGAATCTTTCAACGAAATTTTGAGATAATTCAGCGATGTAGTATCTACCGCAGTATCTTTTACAAGCCCCAAATATACCTTGAAATCACGGTATTTTCTGTCGGCAAATGTGTCGTAATCTTGCTTTGTAGAATCTAAATATGCGTAAAAATCGCCGATAATTTTATCGCTTATCATAAAATTCGTATCAATCGTAATTTTCTGCTTTTCAAGAATCGGATAGTAGTAGTTCGCGAACTTAAAAAAAGTATCTTTCAAGTATAATTTTTGGACAATATACGGATGAGGAGCGATTTTCACAATCGTGTCGGGAATAATTCCGCCGCCGCCGTAAACCCTTCGCCCGTTTTGAGTAAAATATACTGAAGTATCCGCGACAAGCGAATCCTTAGTTTTTGATTCCATCGCTTCCCCAATTATTTCGCCGGCAAGCACTTTTTCCGCTTCATCCAATTCTTCCGAATCAAAATCGTCGTCCGAATTCCCTCTTACCTGATTTTCAGGACGATTTATGCATCTGCCCGACGGCGTGTAATAAAATGCCGTGGTCATCTTCATATGACGTGTAGCGTCAATCGGGAAAACACTTTGAACCGAACCTTTTCCGAAAGTCGTATCGCCCAAAACAAGCCCTCTATCCAAGTCCTGAACCGCACCCGCAACAATTTCCGACGCCGACGCCGACGCCTTATTTACAAGTACAATGAGCGGCATATTTGAAGGAATGTGAGGGTCTCTTCTGGTGTAAAATTTTTGTTCTTTTTCATCGCCGCGCCCTTTAGTGAAAACGACCAAACTGCCTTTTTTCAGAAAAAGCTCCGAAATCTCGCCCGCTTGATTCAACAGCCCGCCCGGATTTGAACGTAAATCCAAAATCAGCGATTTCATCCCTTTTGCGCGAAGCGAGTCAAGTTTTTGAGCCACTTCTCTCGCCGCCGTCTGCGAAAACGAATTTAAGCGAACGTATCCGACACTGTCGTTAAGAAACCCTGCGTATGGAACAGATTTAAGATTTATTACCGCTCGCTCAATTTCATAATTTACCGGTTCTTCGCCGTCTCTTTGAATGGTAAGCGTAACTTTTGTTCCCGGATTGCCTTTTATTTTGGAAGCCGCTTTGTCGGACGAAATTCCTTTCGTCGATTTTCCATCTATTCTAAGAATTTTGTCTCCCGAATGAATGCCCGCTCTTTCCGCCGGAGTTCCTTCCATAGGCGTCATAACCGTCAAAACATTGTCGCGAATAGAAATTTGCATTCCCACACCGCCGAATTTTCCTTCGGTATGAACCATCAAATCTTCGTAATCTTTAGGGTCGAAAAATGTCGTATGCGGGTCTAAAATACTCAGCCCGCCTTCAATAGCTTTGCGAACGAAAAGAGAATCGTCCACTTCTTCCACGTATCCGAAATGAACCCTTTGCGCGACACGGTCAAAAACCGAAGTCCATTCATAATATGATTCGTTATCTGATTTTTTTTCCGATTTCGCGAACAAATTGTCAAACGCGACTCCGACGATTATCGCAATTATAAAAAGTCCGGAGAATATTCCCGAATATGTCTTTTTATTTTTCATACTTTCTCCTAAAAACAACACAAAATTGAAATTATCCCGATAAAATACTTTTTTCACGAGCCATAGAAACAAAATATTTTACAAATTTATTTTACCAATGATTTTTTTGTGTATTTCATCTTCACTCAGAGTTGCGTCAATCACCAAAAAACGTTTCGCTTCGTCTTGCGATAATTTGAGAAAATATTCGCGTACATTTTCAAAAAAAAATTTGTCGTTTTTCTCCAACCTGTCAGTCGATATGCCTCTGGACTTTCTTCTTTCAAAAGAAACTTTTACCGAGATATCGAGTAAAATCGTCAAATTCGGGTTGATATTTTGAGTTGCAAACGAATTTATTTCTTTCATTTTTGCTATGTCAAGTCCTCTTCCCGCCCCCTGATACGCAAAAGTAGAATCGGCAAACCTGTCACAAATTACCCATTTCTCGTCATCCAAAGCCGGTTTTATCACCTGACGGATATGCTCAGCCCGTGCAGCAAAATACAAAAACAGCTCACCGGACGCACCTAAATCCGATTTTTCGGAAAGTATGATTTCACGTATTTTTTCGGACATTTCACATCCGCCCGGTTCTCGCGTTGAAACAAATTCAATCTTGTTTTTTTTGAGATAAGCGCAAAGTTTGTTTATTTGCGTACTTTTTCCGGCGCCGTCAATTCCCTCAAACGTAATAAAAAGCGGGCGCTTTTGCATTTATAATTCGCTCCCGTGACATTTCTTGTATTTTTTTCCGCTGCCGCAAGGACATAAATCGTTACGTCCTACTTTTGGGAACTGTCGAATTTGCTGCATTTGCGGCGGCGTCGGTTTTGCACGCTGTGAAACGTTTTGCATTGCCTGCCCGGCGTTAGCGTGAATTTCAACGACACGCTGCTGTCTTCTTTGCGGAATATTTCCTGCCATCTCCAGACGATAAAGCAAATTAGCAGTTTTTTTCGCAATATTCGCCCTAAGCGTCTCAAACAATTTTAACCCTTCTTTCTGATATTCAAAAAGCGGATTTTTCTGCCCAAAACTCGCATAGTGCGCCGACTGTTTGAGATGATCCATTTCGTACAAATGATTTTTCCACAAATCGTCGATTGATGCAAGCAGTACCCGCCTTTCAAGTTCGCGAAGATGCTGTGCGCCTACACGGCTTTCTTTGTTTTCGTAAATCGTTTTAACTTCCGCCCAAAGTCCGTCAAATAATTCTTCGATTGAAATATTGTTAAAATTATATTTTTCTTTGTCGATTATCACCCCGAAAATACTGGCGATTTGAAGTTCAAGTTCGGTAATATTCCACAAATTTCTATCTTTATTATCGCAATTCTTGAGAATCACGTCCTCCAGCGCCATTGCAAATTGGTCTTGTATCTCTTTGGTAATGTCGTTTCCGAAAAGAATTTGTTTGCGAAGTCCGTAAATTTCACTTCTTTGGAAATTCATCACATCGTCATACTCTTTCAGGTGCTTTCGAATTTCAAAATTACGTCCTTCAACTTTCCGTTGTGCGTTTCCTATCGCGCCCGTAAGCATAGGATGCGAAATAGTTTCACCCTCGCTTACACCTATTTTATCAAGTATTCCCGCCATTCTATCCGAACCGAAAATCCTCATCAAATCATCGTCAAGCGACAAATAAAATTTGGATAAACCCGGATCTCCTTGTCGTCCGGAACGTCCGCGCAACTGATTGTCGATTCGTCTGCTCTCATGTCTTTCGGTGCCCAAAACGTACAAACCGCCGAACTGCAAAACTTCGTCCTGTTCATTTGCGATTTCTTCGGCAAGTTCAGGATATCTTGCAAGCATATCTTCGTTTGAAAATGTTTCCGGATCTTCACCGTCCATACGAAGTTTGTCTTTCGCCATCGCCTCAAAATTACCGCCTAACTTTATATCCGTTCCGCGCCCAGCCATATTAGTAGCGATGGTAACTGCGCCTTTTTTCCCAGCCTGCGCTATAATCGACGCCTCCCGTGCATGATTTTTCGCATTCAAAACCTCGTGTCTTATTCCGTTTTTTTCCAGCATTCTGCTCAAATATTCCGATTTTTCGATTGAAACCGTTCCTACCAAAACCGGTGCGCCTTTTTCTTGAATTTTGCGAATTTCCTTTACAACCGCTTCATATTTTTCTTTCTGCGTTTTGTAAATTTCGTCGTCGGCGTCAATTCTTGCAACTTCACGGTTCGTTGGAATTTGAATTACGTCAAGTTTATAAATATCGGCAAATTCTTTTGCTTCCGTAGCCGCAGTTCCCGTCATTCCGGCAATTTTATTATACATCTTAAAGAAATTTTGAAAAGTAATCGTCGCAAGCGTTTGACTTTCACCGGCGACTTTAACGCCTTCTTTCGCTTCTACCGCCTGATGAAGTCCGTCCGACCATCTTCTTCCGGGTAAAATTCGCCCCGTAAATTCATCGACAATCAAAACCTGTCCGTCTTGAACTACGTAATTAACGTCTTTTTCGTAAAGCGCAAACGCTTTAAGCAGTTGATTTACACAATGAATTCTTTCGGAGCGGTCTGAAAATTCGACATGCGCTTTTTCACGAAATTCGTTTTTTTCTTCCAACGACAAATTCGGATTGCTATTTATCTCACCGATAATTACCGCCAAATCCGTCACAACGAAAAAGTTTTTATTATTTCCGCCGATAAGTTCCCGTCCCTTTTCGCTCATTTCGGCGGAATGGTTGTTTTCTTCTATAGAAAAATAAAGTTTTTCGTCAATTTCGTGAAGTTTCTTTTCTATAAGGTATTCCTGTTCGACTGAACGTGTAACTTTTGCAATAGCGGTGTTTTTCATTCCGTCAAGATAAACTTGATTTTTCGGTTCTCCGCGCTTTGCTACGAGCATCAAAAGTCCTAATTCTTCGTCAAATTCTTCTTTTGCAATTTTTTCCTTTAATTTCTTGAAATTTTCACTCATAAGTTTGCGCTGCGCCTCGACAAGTTTTCGTACAAGCGGCTGTAATTCTTCGTATTCTTTATTATCGACATCCGCCGCTCCCGAAATAATAAGCGGAGTTCTTGCCTCGTCAATCAAAATGTTATCTACTTCATCGATAATCGCGTAATTCAGTTCGCGTTGAACGCAATGTGAATAATGAATCGCCATATTGTCGCGAAGATAATCAAAGCCGAATTCATTGTTTGTTCCGTATGTAATATCGCAGTTATAAGCGTCGCGGCGTTCTTGCGTTGACGGCTCGGTTTTGTCCAAACATCCGACACTCATTCCCAAAAAGCTAAATATATTGCCCATCCATTCCGAGTCGCGTTTTGCCAAATAATCGTTGACCGTAATGATATGAACGCCTTTTTGCGAAAGAGCGTTAAGATACGCCGCAACCGGCGCGACTTGCGTTTTCCCTTCACCTGTTTTCATTTCGGCTATATTTCCCTGATGAAGCGCAATCGCCGCTAAAATTTGCACGTCAAAATGCGCCATATAAGGAATATCATTACCGTTTGCCGCGTTTTTTACAATTTTTCTTTCTCCCAAAACCCTGTAGGTCGCTTCACGAACGACTGAATAAGCTTCAGGGAGAATGTCGTCAAGCGTTTCGCCTTTCGTCAATCTTTCGCGAAACTCCTGCGTTTTATTTTTTAATTCTTCGTCCGATAATTTTTTTACTATTTCCCATTTTTCATTAACCGCCGCCAATATAGGACGCAGTTTTTTCATATCTCTATCTTGCTTTGAACCGAAAATCAGTGCAAGAATTTTCCAAATACTCATAAATTTCCTCTGTAAGAAACAAACTTCGCCGTTAAAATAATTTATGCCGCAAAACAAAAACGAGGCACAAATCTCTCTGCGCCCCGTTTGTTTAATTTGGAATTAATTCTGATAACTATATACAATTTTACACAAAATATAACAAGGTATAGATATATGTCATACTTATTATATTTAGAAATTTTTTCGTTTAACTAAGGCGGGGTTGGCAATTTTACTCACGTAACGGTAGTTCCATATTATTATACTTGACATTTCAACGTTGTATAAACTATATTTACAACGATCATTTATAAAATTTTCTTAATGAGCCAGAAAATAAGTTTTACCGGCTCGTTTTTTTTGTATTACATTTGGAGGAGGAATCAATGAGTATCAGCGGAATATCAAACATCTCTTGGCAGGGTTATAGGCATAAAGAAATAGGCGTTATAGTCTATTACGATAGTAATGAGACGGCATTGCTTCCGATTAGAACTACAACAAGTAAAAATGTGGATGACGATCCTAATTACGAATCCGCAACATATGGGCTGTATAGTTGCAGTTCAAGCAGACACCGCGCCAATTTCGTTAAAAATAAATACGGATATGTATTTTTTATGACAAAATACCAAGGACGTAACGAAAAATTTAAAGATAAAATTATGGTAACGGGTTTTTATAAAATAGGAAGTATCGCCGATGTACAAAAATTACATTTAAGATACCTGCAAAAAAATTCGTGTTTCTCTGAGAAATTGTGTTACGCGTTGAAGTCAAGTGTTAACGAAAAAGGTGAAAACGACGCCGTATTCCTGTCGGAAGAAGATGCATATATACTTAATCCGTCAGCGCTTAAATCTCTTGGGATAGACAAAAAAATTACTAAAGCGACTAAAATAGAATTAGACGAAGAACATACTAAAAAACTGCTGAAGAAATTTGAAGGAAAAGATAATAAAATATCCGACTATATAAAACAAACGCAACAAAATTTGTCGTAAATTTTATTTGTCGTGTTTTTTTCTTCTTGTATGATTGATAATCGTATTTTTAATAAGCCGTATAGAGAAGCGGCTTATTTTTTTCATAGGTACAAATTTTGATTGTTTCTTTTCATTAGAATAAAATATCGTCAAAGGAAAATCGGAATTAGAAACGATTTTCCCCGAACTATCAATATTTATTTCAATTTCGGCGGTTTGTCGTTTCCGTAAAAATCGGCAATAATCAATAAAAGTCATAGGTAAAATCGGATATTCGATTGCTTTTTCAAAAATTTTATTCAACAGATTGAACTTATTGTGATTCGGATGGTCATATAAAATAAACGGAATTTCGTATTTTGCTTGACGCTCAAAGTACCGCTCAAAAACTTCAATTACGCTATCTTCATAATAATTTAAACCGTTGAAACTACCGATGCACAGCGGAAAAACAGGAATTTGCCAAAGTCCAGTTTTTTCGACGAAAAACGGAAGAGAATCCGACGAAAAAGAAAAATCCGACGAATATTCAAAGCAAAAATTTTTTTTCAGAAAAACATCCGCCGTTTCGTTTCGTACTCCGTATGGTGCGGCATAACCGAGTGAATTCTTACCGAAATTTTTGAGTAAATTTATCCCTTTTCGTAAATTTTCGTTTGTAGGTTTCACCTTGTGAGAAAAACAATGCAAAGCGATTTCATCGTTTGGGCTTGTATTAAAAAATTCAAGGGAATTTTCAAAAACATTACAATGAACAAACCACGTAAAAACAAAATCCGACTTTATATTTTTGCGATAATTTTCTATTGTTTTCTTGTCGGTAAAATCGGTGTCGATTCTGAACATGAACGGGATTTTACCGGAAACCGGAGAAAAACTTTTTATAACAAATGGAATATTTTGCGAATTGAACAGATAAATCATAGCCGACAAAAAAAGCCGTTGTAGTCCGCCGTTATCCCGCAAAGGAATTTCTTCGGCGGGAAATTTTTCTCCAAAAAAATGGAACCCTTTGTTTATCACAAAAGATTGTGAAATTATCTTCATTGGAATCGAACAAAGTGCAAATGTTATTCCATCCACTATTTTAATATAAAACAGTCCGCCGAAACGTTCGTTTTTTGTGATATTGCAAAAAGAAAAAACATCAATTTGTTCATCAGGCAACATTATGGTTTTAACAAATGTTTTGAAAGAATTTTCACGGCAATCAATAATTGTCTGCCCTTTTTTGAATTTGTTATGCGGTATTTTTTTAAACAAAAACACATGCGAAAAGCTACAAACGTCATTTTCATTTTCAATCTTTTTGTATATTATTCCGCACGAATCCAGAAAGCAAACTTGTTCTTTATTTGCGCACCAAACCCCGATTGAAATTAGCATTCTATCCTACGACAAACGCCTTACTCAAAATAGATTTTTGAGTCTCTTTCGATAGAATTCTTATAATATATATTCCTTTAGGAAGTTTGTCCGTCGGAATATTAATGGATTTTTGAGAAAAAGCTGTTAACATTTCCATAATTGACAAACCGTAAACTGAAACTATTTCAATTACTTTTTCTTCTTCGAAATCTACAGGGAAATCACATATTATTGTCTTTGAAATATTATTAATTGAGAATAAGATTTCCGATTGGCTTCCCGTAGAAACTAAATTTTGAAGTATGGATCCATCTCCAATATTTCCGTCAATCTCAAACAAACCCAACTCGGCTGTGTTAATTTCGCTTTCATCCGAAAAATACGCATCATCCGTCATTTCTTCGGGGACAAAAACCGGATTTTCCTGAGCAAAAATCAATGTTGCAAGTAAAAAAACAATAAAAACATTTTTCATTTATCAAACTCCTTTAAAAGTAATTTTTCCAATTCCAAAACCAAATTATTATCATGTGTCAAGTCTTTTTTTGTCCAAAAATAAAACGAAGCGAGCGCCTGATATATAAGCATGTAAAGCCCATTCTGCGTTCGGTTTCCGTTCGCTTTCCCATCTCTTAAAAATTTAGTTTCAAGCGGGTTATAAATTGTGTCGAAAAGATATGTTTTGCGATTCACTAACGAAATATCAAGCAAAGACTCATTAACAAGCGGATGCATTCCGACAGAAGTGCAATTTATTATAATGTCCGCATTCCCAATCGCTTCTTTTGCGTTTTCAAATAAAAAGTACGAAACGTCTATTTTTGCCTTTTGAACAATTTCGTTTGAAAGTTTTTCTAACTTTTCTACATTTCTGCCAACGAGCGTAATACTCTGGGGATAATTTCTAAACGCCGAAAGTACCGCCAATGTTCTAGCAATTCCGCCATTTCCCAAAAATACGGCATTTTTCTTCGTCAAATGAAAATCATCGCGATTCAACGCTTCCATAAAGCCCCAAAAATCCGTAGTATCAGCCCAAAGTTTGCCGTCTTTCCAAAACAAGGTATTCGCAGTATCGGTAATTTGGGAAACCTCATCCATTTCATCAATAAACGGAAAAATAGAACTTTTATATGGAACCGTAATGTTGCAACCCAAGAAATTTGCCGAACGAAACGTCTCTACAAAACTTTTCAAATCTTTCTCGTTTTTAATTTGAAACGGAACATAAGCCGCGTCAATTTCAAATTTTTCAAAAAGATAATTATGAATTTTTGGCGACAAAGAATGCGAAATCGGATTTCCTACAATTCCGGCGATTTTTGTTTTACCAGAGATATTTACGACATTCATTTGCAATCTTTCTACGAAAAAAATTATATTAACAACAATTAAAAATATTTTTTGCCTATAGGAAAAAGGAGTTTTTATGCCATCGGTAAAAAAAATAGATTTAGGAATGGCGGTTGCTAAAGAAACTGGGCTTACGGCAATTGATGCAAAAATCGTAATAAATGCGCTGATTGAATCGTTGAGCGATACGCTTATTGCTGAAAACACAGTCGAATTACGCGGATTTGGGACATTTAGCGTTACCAAAAGGATGCCGCGTACGGCAAGAAATATGATTACAGGAGAGAAAATTAAAATTTCGGCAAGAAAAGACATAACTATGAAGCCGTGCCAAACGTTTAAAAACATGGTAAATGATTCTTTATCGAAAAAAAGTTCGGAATAAAAAATTATGGGAAACGATGTATATAAAACAATTTTGCAAAAATTTCTAAACAAAAAAAAGCAATATTGGATTTTACTTGATCCGGATGATTTTTCACAGAATTCAGCGGCAGACTTAGTGGAAATTGCACAAAACTGCGGTGTTGACGCGGTTCTGGTCGGCGGTTCGTTAATCCATACTGATTCGCTTGAAATTTTTGTAGCAAAAATCAAAGAAAAATCATTGATACCGATAATTTTATTTCCCGGCGACTCCTCGCAAATTGCAAAAAACGCCGATGCTATTCTTTTTATGTCGCTAATTTCCGGTAGAAATCCCGATTTTTTAATCGGACAACAGGTCAAAGGCGCAGTTCAAATTGCAAGAAACAAAATCGAACCGATTCCTATGGGATATATGCTTATTGAATCAGGAACCGTAACCTCGGTAGAATTTATGAGTAACACGCACCCAATTCCAAGAGAAAAGTCTAATATTGCGGCTGCACATGCTTTGGCGGCTCAATTTTTAGGGATGAAAATGCTTTATTTAGAAGCCGGCAGCGGAGCAAAAATTCCGGTTCCGAACGAAATGATTTCGGCTGTTAAAAAATCCGTTTCAATTCCCCTTATCGTCGGCGGCGGAATAAATGACAGCGAAACCGCAAAGCAGAAATTTTCCTTCGGTGCAGATATTTTGGTAACGGGAAATATGCTTTCCAAAAAAAACGGCATAAAAATTATGAAAGAAATTGCCGAAACGGCAAAAAACTATGAATGAAAATTATTTTTTCGGCGAAGATTTTGTTTTTCAAACGCCGTTTACCCGAGAAAAGCCGTATTCTATCAGCGAAATAAACAGCGGAATAAGCGAAATTTTACAAAAAGAAAATCTATTTGTCTGTATTGAAGGAGAAATTAGCGGTTTCAAAAGAGCGCCTTCCGGACATTCCTACTTAACCCTGAAAGACGAATACAGCAGAATCTCTGCAGTAATTTGGAAAGATAAACAGGCTTTTATCCCGCAAAACATTGAGGATGGAATGCAAATTACCGCTTTTGCAGAAATCAAAGTTTATCAGGCGGGCGGTTACTACCAATTAGATATTCACAGATTTTTTGAAAACGGAGTCGGCATGAATTTTACAAAAATCGGAGAATTAAAGCAAAAACTTTGCGACGAAGGGTTGTTTAACGTTGAAAGAAAACGGAAATTACCGCAAAATATCCGCAAAATCGGCGTTATCACGGCAAAAAATGGAGCCGCTTTCTACGATATTCTGAAAATTATGACGGAACATGCGCCGCAAATTGATGTAGTTCTTGCTTCCAGTTTGGTACAAGGAAAAGATGCGGCTAAATCGCTTGCCGAAGCGTTGGAAAATATCAATAAAATTGTCAATGTCGATGTTGTGATAATCGGTCGCGGAGGCGGTTCTGCGGAAGATTTATCGGCATTTAACGACGAAAAACTTGTACGAACGGTCACAAACTCAAAAATTCCTGTAATAAGCGCCGTGGGACATGAAATAGATAAATCGTTTTGCGACTTTGCAGCCGACCTTTACGCACCGACTCCAACCGCAGCGGCCGAAATGATCTGCCGTGCAAGTTTTGAAATACGAAATTCGTTTGAGGAATTGAATACGCGGCTTCAAAAGGCTTTTAAGAAAAAATTTTCAGAGATTCGTAATTATGAACAGATATTAGACGAATTACTGCAAAGATTGTGCAATAATTTCAAGAATTTTTTTGAACACAAAAAGGAAAAAATAACTAATTACGAGCGAATTTTGAATGCGCTAAACCCAAGACTTCCGTTACAAAAAGGCTTTGTGTTTATTAAAAATGAAAGCGGGAAAATTATAAAAAGTGCAAAAAATTTGTCGATTGGACAAAAAATAACAATCATGTTTGATGAAAATTCAGCGAAAGCGCAAATCAGTGAATTATAACTTTATCGAAAAAATCGCATCGACAAATTCGTTTGTAAAAGAAAAAATCGACGAATTACCCGACTGGTATACGCTTCGCGCAGAAGAACAGACAGGCGGACGCGGACGATTTGGGCGAACTTGGTTTTGTGAAAAAGGTAACGATATTGCGATGTCAGTTCTTATTACGATTGACAAAGAAATTTCGCCTTTTTTACCGAATTTGACACAGATTGTCGGAGTTTCGGTCGCACAGATTTTGGATAAAGAAGGAGTCGCTACCGAAATAAAATGGGCTAATGACGTTTTAATCAACAACCGTAAGATATGCGGAATTTTATTGGAAGGAGTTTCTTTCGGAGAAAACGTAAAAGTCGCCGCAGGAATCGGTTTGAACGTCAACAGCATACGTAAAAACCAAAACGAAATTTACGCTATTTCGCTTTTTGACGAAACGAAAAGAATATTTAATTTAGATGATTTGGCAAAAGAAATAGTTCAAAATATTATCGAAAATGTTCAAAATTTGAGAAAAAACGGACTTAAAGAATTTATTGATATATTAAATGATAAATTGGCGTATAAAAACAAACAAAAAACTATAATTAACGGCAAAGAAAGAATCACAGGAACGATTTTTGGCGTCAGCGAAGCCGGAGAATTGCTTTTGCAGACGGAAAGCGGAATCCGTAAATTTATTTCTGGAGAAATAAGCTTTGAGAAATAGTAATATTTTCCTTTAACGTCCGCCGTTTTACAAATATTATTTTACCGTACAGATTCGGAGGAATTATGACAATCGCACAAAAAGCAGAAATCGCCAAACAAGCGGGAATAACGCTTTCGGCGGCAAGCGGAGAAATGAAAAACAACGCTCTTAGAACGATTGTGCAGGAATTGAAAAATCAAAAAGAAAAGATTTTTGAAGCCGGCAAAAGAGACGTTGAAAACGCCCGTACCGACAATTTACCAAATCCAATTATCAAGCGGCTTGTTTTTGATGAAAATAAATTGTATGACGTAATTTCCGGAATAGAACAGTTGATAAATCTTGATGAACCAGTCGGTAAAACGCTTTTGGCTACGCAATTGTCGGACGGCTTAGATTTGTACCGCGTGAGTTGTCCGATTGGCGTAATCGGAGTTATTTTTGAATCGCGTCCGGACGCTTTAGTGCAAATTTCTACGTTGTGTTTGAAATCCGCAAACGCGGTGATTCTCAAAGGCGGCAGTGAAGCTAAAAATATAAACAAAGCGCTTTTTGACGTAATTTACTCGGCTTCAATTAAGGCGGGAATTCCTGACGGCTGGGCTGTTTTGGCGGAAAGCCGCGATGACGTAACGGAGATGTTAAAATTGTCCGATTATATTGATTTGCTTATTCCGCGCGGTTCTAACGAATTTGTGAAATACATAATAAACAACACGAATATTCCAGTGACCGGACATTCCGACGGAATTTGTCATCTGTATATCGACGAATTTGCCGATGTCGATAAGGCGGTGAAAATCACGTTTGACTCAAAAACACAGTATGTTGCGGTTTGCAACGCCGTTGAAACGCTTTTGGTTCACGAAAATATCGCAAATGATTTTTTACCGAAAATTCTCAAAGAATTTGCAGGGAAAGTAGAATTACGCGGCGATGAAAATGTTATGAAAATACTTCCCAGCATAAAAAAAGCCAACAACAATGACTGGACGAGTGAATATTTGGACTATATTTTGTCGATAAAAATCGTGAAAAACTTAGGCGAAGCGATTGAACATATAAACAAATTCGGCTCCGGACATACCGATAGCATTGTGAGCGAAAATTTGGAAAATATAAAAAAATTTATGCTGCTTGTAGATTCCGCTTGCGTGTTTGGCAATTGCTCGACAAGATTTAGCGACGGGTATAAATTTGGTTTTGGAGCGGAAGTAGGAGTAAGTACCGGAAAAATCCATTCGCGCGGACCGGTTGGACTTGACGGGTTACTTATTTACAAATACAAATTGCTCGGAAATGGGCATACAGTATTTGATTTTGCAAACAAAAAAACGGAGTTTACACACATTCAATTAAACAAAAATTGTCCGTTGTAGGCAGAAAAAGTCTTTATAATTTTTTTCGATAGAATATAGGAGAATTATATACGTGTTTGTTGCACAAGTAAAAAGAGGAGGGATTATAAAAGATAGCATTCACTACTTTCTTTTTAGTATTTTTTTATAAACAATAACATATAGGAGGTATAAATGCAAGGGAAAAAAGAATACGAGGAGAAACTATTTATAAGTTTTCAGTTATCCCAACGAGTTCCATCCAACAATTTTTATCGGCAATTAAACGACATTCTTGATTTGTCATATTTACGAGATTTGACTAAGAAGTATTACGGTCAAGAAGGTCAAAAGAGTATAGATCCGGTAGTATTTTTCAAATTGATGCTTGTAGGTTATTTTGAGAATATAAACTCGGATAGGAAGATAATAGAACAATCATCGCTTCGTTT
>JAIRUI010000033.1 GCA_031254455.1 Chitinispirillales bacterium
ACGACGCTCTTCCGATCTGAAGATATGCAAGCCATTTGTTTGTTGGACAATGGACAAAGAATTGGGCATAACCCTGACAGAGGCACTAAACAAACAAAAAATGCCTGCATATAACGGACGGTTTGGCGCAAGCGGGGCGGTGGCTCGCCTGAAAGTTTGTGGTAATTTGGAAGTTTCGTTCCCGTCCGAACGGCAGTGGAAGCCCCGCCTGCGCCAAGCCGCTGGGACGTTGCATGCAATGGTGGACAGAGACTGTTCACAAAATCACAAATAATAAAACAATAATTTATTAATACACTTGTATTCAACTCGAAACAAAAGAGTTGAAATGGATGTATCAGCAAAAAAAGCACAAATTGACAGTGCAAGAAAAAATAAAGACGATGAATTTTATACTTACTTTGAAGATATAAGCGCTGAAGTTCCTTTGTATAAAGAACAACTACGAGGTAAGAGAATTTTGTGTCCTTGTGACTGGGATGAAAGTTACAACGAAGAGATAGTTTTTAAAGAAGAAAATCATATTATAAAAACTACACTTTTTAATGAAAATGGAACGGTAAAAAACATTAATATTGAACAAACTAAAAAGAAAATCGAAAAAGATTTGAACTATATTAAATGTAATTTCGTGAAATTTTTGGTATCCCACGCTGAAATTTACGGTATAAAGTCAATTTCAGTAAGCGGATATAATCCAACAACTAACAAAGGTATTCGTTTTCAGGACGTTGATTACAGTCATTATGATTTAGTTATAACCAATCCTCCATTTAGTCAATTTCGTGAATTTATTGATGTAATGTTTAAAAACCAAATGGAATTTTTAATAATAGGACCTTTATCAGCAATTTCGTATATCAATATTTTTCCATTTATAAAAAATAATCAACTATGGCATGGTTATCATAATGTAAAAAATTTTTTAAAACCCAACGGAACAACAATGCAAATGGGTAATGTTTTGTGGTACACAAATTTAGATGTATCGTATAGACATGATAAAATGATTTTGACAGAAGAATATTACCCAAATAAATATCAAAAATTCGATAACTATGATGCAATAAATATAGAAAGAACAAAAGAAATTCCCCACAATTACAATGATTTAATGGGTGTTCCCATAACATTTTTACAAAAATACAATCCTGAACAATTTGAAATTGTAGATGGCATTGGCAGGTATAGTATGCTTACAGGTGTAACAACAGCAACAAAAGGTTATTATTTAACAACAGTTAATGGCAAACGAAAATTTGCTAAAATTATTATCAAAAGGAAATAGTAATACAATGAAAATAAAAGAATTATACGCCGAAGTAAATGACGGTAAAATAATAAGCGATATTGCATTACAGCGAGAAATTGTTTATAATACAGAAAAGCAACGACTTGTAATTGACAGCATAATTAAAGGCATACCACTGCCCGCTTTCTATTTTTGGAAAAATACAGATGGAATTTTGGAAGTTCTTGATGGCAAGCAACGTATAGAAGCATTGATACAATTTTTTCAGAATAATATCGAATACGAAGGAAAACTATGGCGACAATATAATGCTGATTTTCAAGCAAAGATCAATGAAACAGACATTTCGGACATAATTTGCAAAGGCACAGAAGAATTGAAACGAGAGATATTTTTTCGCATCAATACGCTCGGCGTTCCGCTTTCGCGCTTTGAAGTTTTGAACGGACTTTACAACGGCGAATATTTGCGCGGTTTGACAGCATTTGTGGGACAAGACCGCGACGTCATAAAAATTCTCGGCGGTAACTCTCGTGGTAATAATCAAATGAAAGTGTTGAGAATGCTTGCCGTTCTACAAAACAAGAAAAGCATTGACGAATATGTTAAAACAAACAAAGACAATTCATTTGAAACAGACCAAAGACTTGTTATAAAGCCGATAAAATTTATTGCTTCCGTTTTTGAAAAATACTCGGAACTTGACATATTATTCTATCTTTCCATAAAATATACAACTGACATTTCAATTTGGAAAGAGAACAAAACGGAAATTAATAAACAGATAAACAATTATTTAAAAGACAAAATTAGATTAACTTTAACAGACAAGAAAACCGAAATTGAAGATATAATCCAAGCAGTTGTAAACGGCATTTCAGTTGACCCGAAACGACTATTTTCACTTGAAGAAAAAGAGGAGTTATTACATCAGCAAATATCTGAAAACAATCGATATAAATGTTCACACTGTAAACAACTATTTTTTGCTAACGAACTTGAAATTGACCATATAACAGCTTGGAGTAAAGGCGGTCGTACAGTTTTATCCAATGCGCAACTACTTTGTAAGTCTTGTAATTCAAAAAAAGGTAATAGAAATTAAAAACGATTTTCGGAGAATGTGTGATGATTTGAAAAAAAATAAAAATAAGTGGGTAAATTAGCAAAAAAATAGTTGAAAATCACTGCAATGCAACGGTCGGTTTTGCGCTATTGCGGTCGTATCACGCAGAAAAGTTGTGAGATTTTGAAACCTTGTAGCCCGCTCTAACGTAAGTGAAACCGCAACATCGCAAAGCCGCCGGAACGTTGGCTGCAATGCGGCGAGAGCGAGGTATAAAGCGGGTACCGTACCGAGAGGAAGTGTAACTCGAAAGAGAGATAGAAAGTTCAACCTGACAGAGCAGTAGGTAATAATCTATATCAAGCGAGTATGACACAAAAAATTGTATTCCACGAGCAAAAAATGGAAATACCTGTTAAAAACGGAGCCGATGCCCGTTATTACGGAGAGTTGATGTATATTATTTATGATGCTCCATACTGTAGATTGCGTTTTGCTAATAACACAGATTACAATGTCGAAACCTCACTTCAAAGCATAACAGACAATTTGCCTGAAGCCGCATTTTTCAAATGCAATAGGTCAGTCGTCATAAATATTTGTTATTACAAGGGGTATAGATTGAAACCTCCTGTGATAGCGATAGAAGACGGCAAAGAGTTTGATTTATCACGACGAAAAATAAACGAATTTATAAAGATGAAAAACAATTTGCCACGAATTTCACCGCCTTGTCCTAAATGCTATACTTGCAAAATAGA
>JAIRUI010000034.1 GCA_031254455.1 Chitinispirillales bacterium
AAACTTGCAAGATTTAATCGTAAGACGTGTCGTTATTCGAAAGCGATTGATATGGTAATAGCATCACTAATACTTTTGTTTAACGAAGAAATTATTGAATGTATATTTAGTTAGCAAGCCACAGTTTTAGGTTTAGGTGTAGAATTTATGTTTGGCTTGTTATTATCTAAGGTCGCATTCCACAAGTTTATCTTTTCCTTATTCATCTTATTGATTACATATTGCCCGTATTCTACAAGATTTTTATCGGTTTTTATTCCGAGATTATTATCAGCCTCGTCGGTCACTTGCTTTTGAATATTCTGCGATGATTTTCCGAAAAAGATTTATGAGTTTGGTCAAGCAAGTATATAGTTTTCAGATATAATATTAAACGCTTGGCGACATATCGCGACACTTCCAATTAAAATATATTTTTAAATAAAAATAAAAAAGTACTGCTAATTAGTTTATCTAAAAATTATATTTGGTTTTGGTTATTAAGATGCAAAATCTAAGGGGGTATGGGACGATGAGTAAAATTTTACCGCTGATTTTGGTTGCGGCGGCGTATTTGACGTTGTCTTCGTGTAAAAAAGAAAGCGGAACTGCAATAACGACATTAGCGGACGCGCTGGCTCAAGCATGGAACTATGAGGAGCAGGATGACGCCAGCGATGCGGAAACAGAGGCGGTTCTAGCAAAACTGCCCAGAGACAAGACCTTATACCTTGTAGGATTTCAGTGGGGGGAACCGCATTCGTTTAACCCTCTTAACGGGTATCCGGATTGGCCTAGCCGTCCCGAATTTAATTTGATGTACGAACATCTTACGGAATATAATTCCATGACGGACGATATAGAGCCGGCGATCGGCAGAATAGAGCAATCTAATAAGGATTATATTTCACTTATTCTTAATTCGCTTGCAAGATGGAGCGACGGCAAGCCGCTGACTTCGGCGGACGTATTGTTTTCTTACAATTTGAGCCTTACGAATCCTGACGCTCCATGTTCGTATATTCAAGGTTTTATCAAAGAACTTACGGTAGATACGGTAAAGACCGTCATTAGAAATGAAGCCGGAGATTCCGTCGCTGTAAAAGCGGAAGAACGTGTATTTTTATGGGTGGATAAAACCGACAGAAACAATCCTCTTTCCGTTTTAGATCAAACGTCCACCGTGCCGATACTTCCCAAACATATTTTTGAACCGCTTCTTAAGGCGGCGGGCGGCAGCGTTTCGGAGGTTTCAAACGATCCAATGAACAGACCGCAGGTTGTGAGCGGGCCTTATAATCTATATATGTACTCAAATGAGAAAATAGTGATTCGCAGGAGGGACGATTATTGGGGTAACGAGGCGTTTCACAGCGGGAAAAAACCTGCGCCGGAATATATTGTTCACCCTATTTACAAAGGGAACGAACACGCTTCTACCGCACTGAAAAACGGAGAGCTGGACATTTCGTCGAATTATACTCCGCGTATCTGGTTAAAAGACGGAGTTAAAACGTGGTTTGATGCAGAACCGTATTTTATGCCCGGTTCTATACCTATGTTTATTATTAATACGACTCGTCCGCCGCTTGACAATAAGCATTACAGAAGAGCGATGGCGTTTGCTATTGATTATGAAAAAATAAAAAAATTGGCGGTTTCCGGATATACGACCGACATTCAATCGGGATTGATATTGCCGTTTTCCGCAGAGTCGACTTATTTCAGCCGTGAAGAAGTTGACAAATACGGAGCGACCAAATATGACCCCGAACGCGCAAAGGAAGAGTTGGAACTCGGCGGGTTCAAATCTTTGTATGACAAAAAGGGTAATTTGATTTGCGTTGTTGATGCTTATGGAGATACGATGCCGACTGTTGGAATTATGTCGCCTTCAGGATGGACGGATTTTGAGTCGGTTGTACGTATAGCGATTACCGGAATGCGAGCAGTAGGAATTGACATAAGACCTAATTTTGTCGACGATACTCAGTATTGGCCCGCTCAAACAACGGGGAATTTTGATTTGTTCTTCGATACGCCTGTCGCCATGATGGCGAAATCGACGCCTTGGTCGAGATTTGAAGGGGTTATGAGTGCAAAGAATTGGAAGGCTGTGGGGCAGAAAATGTATGAGAATATCGGTAGATGGAACAATCCGAATGTTGAGAATTTTATTCCGCAGATTGATTCGCTTCTTCATATAATTCCTCTGCTTGAGAACGAAAACGAAAAGAAAGAAGCATATACGCTTCTTAACCGTTATTACATGGAAGAACAGCCGACGATTCCGGTATTGTATAGACCGGAAGAATATTATGAATTTTCTACAAAGTATTGGACTAATTTTCCAACATCAGCCAAGCCTTACGCTCCTCCGAGAATGCCGGTCGCGGCGGCGGGAACGCGGATGCTTTGGGAAATTGTTCCGACAGCGGGAGGTAACTGATATATGCTTAAGAATCATCCGACTATAAGATTTGTGCTGCAAAGGGGGATTTGGTACCTGCTTACATTTTTTGTCGCGGTTACTATAAATTTCTTTTTGCCTCGTTTCGGTGCGGACCCTATTGACTTAATAATGAGTAAACAAAGAGGAACGACGGGGAAGCAGGCAGATGACAAACGAACCGCTTACATGAAAGAATTCGGTTTGGTTGAGCAGCAAAAAGTTGTTGCGACGGTTAATGGGGAAATTTTTGTCGATGGCGATAATAGTCCGGTTTCGTTTGAAACGCTTCTGAAAAACGGGCTTGTCGTTGAAGACACTCTTGCCAGACTGTGGAATTCAACATTTGAGATAACCGATATTGCGGCGCTTCAGGAAGCGTTAAAAAAATTGAATAAAGAGAAAGATCTTAATCTTCCCGACGAAATTTCTTACGAAGACGAAGACGATGAAGACGACAGCGAGATTGACGAAGCGGCGGCTCATGAAACAAACGAATCGGAAATTGATGAAAATTATTTATCATTTGAAGATTTTGAAGAACTTATAAAGGAAAATTTTTCAGCTTCCGAAATTCTTTCGCTTCCCGGTATCAGAGTCAGTAAAGGAACAAAAGTTTATGCCGCAGACGCTGAAGCGCTTGTTGAAAAACTCGGCGGATTGTCTTTGGTCGGGCAGTCATATATGGTCAGAGAAAAAAACGGAGGAATGAATCTTTATCAGTTCAACGGTGAAAACCAAAGACCAAAATTTATTAAATTCCAAAAAACCGAAGAAATGCAAATTCCGGAAGGCAATGTTCGTTATTTGGTAGAAAGTGAAGTTCTTTATCAAAAGAATACAGAAGATACGGATGCGTCCGTTGTAGGAACGTTAGTTCCGATACGCCGTTCATTATTTGGTCAATATATTCAATACATGACGATGACCTTTCATGGAGATTTGGGAACTTCGCTTGTGAAATATCCGCAAAAAGTCGGCGATATTGTGATGCGGGCTGTTCCATGGACGCTTGCTTTGCAATTTCCTGCAATCGCTATAGGTTGGATTATTGGAAATATCTTAGGCGCATTGGCGGCTTATAAACGCGGCTGGTTTGATAAAATTTTATTTCCGGGAGCGTTGCTTGTGGACTCAATTCCAATGTTTGCAATCGGAATGCTTTTGGTGTATTTCTTGGCAGAAGGGTTACATTGGTTTCCTGCAAGCGGCGGATATCCGCCGGACGTTTTTCCGGGGTTTAGTTGGGCGTTTATATCGGGTGCGGCATATTATTATTTGCTTCCGTTCTTTTCGCTTTTCCCGATTTTTGCAAGCGGTCAGGCGACAGGTATGAGAACTATGGGTATATATGAGTTGGGAACAGGGTATGTTAGATATGCCAAAACGCTTGGTGTTTCGGAAAACAAAATTTTGATGTATATTTTCAGAAACGCAATGCTCCCGCAGTTGACCGGCTTGGCTCTCAATTTAGGAACTATGGTGGGCGGCGCGTTGATTACAGAAATGATATTTTCGTATCCCGGATTAGGTTCGGCATTACTTTCGGCGGCGAAAAATAATGATTATCCCTTAATACAGGGCGGTGCGTTACTTGTTATGATAACCGTTCTGGTAGCAAATTTAACAGTGGATTTACTTATAGGTTTCTTTGACCCGCGAGTAAAAGCCGGATTGTCAGGGGTGTAAATATGAAGTTACTTAAAAATTTGTTGAAAGAACCGGCGTTTGTATTCGGCGTTGGTTTGTTCTTACTTACAATTTTGATCGCTTTGCTGGGACCTTTTTTGGTGAATATAAACACGGATTCGGAGTATCTGCCTTATCTTGAACCCGGTAAAGAAGGTTTGCTTTTAGGGGCGGATCATTTGGGACGGGATATGGTTTCAATGCTTATATGCGGACTTCAGAGCTCGTTATATGTGGGATTCTTGTCCGGAATTATCGCTACGACGCTCGGAACGTTTTTGGGAGTTTATGCCGGTTTTAAAGGCGGATTTATTGATGATTTTATTAATATGGTAACTAATCTATTTTTGGTTATTCCGTCTTTTGTTGTGTTGCTTTTGATTTCCGCTTCTCTTGAAGAAGGCCGCTCTTTGCAGCTTATCGCTATAATCATCGGAGTGACAATATGGCCCTGGACCGCTCGTTCCGTAAGAGCGGAAACGTCATCGCTTAAGAGTTCGGAGCATATAAATTTGGCGAGAGTAAACGGAGCTAATACATTTACTATTTTGACTAAACACATTTTACCGTATCTGCTTTCTTATGTGTTTATGGTGTTTATCATTCAGGTTGCATCGGGTATTCTTGAAGAAGCGGCGATAAGTATGCTTGGTCTTGGACCTTATGACTGTATTTCTCTCGGTATAATTATGAATGACGCACAAGGAAACGAGGCGTTGGGAGATGGTGCTTGGTGGGCGTTTGTTCCGGCAACATTCCTCATCACTTCAGTTGTGTTTGCGCTATATGCGCTTAATACCTCTATGGAGGGAGTATTTAACCCGGCATTACGGAAATAGGAGAAAATTATGCCAATATTTGAAGCTAAACATTTATCTCTTCACTATCTTACTCGTTTCGGTGCGAAAATTCACGCAGCGGTCGATATTTCTTTTAATTTGGAAGAAGGTGAAATTTTGGGTATTGCCGGCGAGTCGGGTTGCGGAAAAACTACGCTTGTCAGCGGGCTTACGGGAATGTGTATTCCGCCGCTTAATTATACTTCGGGCGATATATTTGTTAATGGGAAATCGCTTATGGGAAGAACCATTCAGGATATTCGTGAAAATGTTCTCGCAAGAGATATTTCAATGATTCCGCAAGGAGCGTATAATGCGCTTAATCCCACGAGAAAAGTTAAGGATTTGGCTATGGATGTTCTTCAAAGCCATGAGAAAGGCAAGTCCAGCAAAAAGGAAATGTATCAGAGAATACACAACCGTTTTGAACTTTTAGGACTTGATACGGACAGAGTTCTTAATTCTTTTGCCGTGCAATTAACTCCCGGAGAAAAACAGCGTTCTGTAATTGGAATTTCAACTTTGCTTAATCCCAAAATGGTAATCGCCGACGAACCGACTTCCGCGCTTGATGTCACTACGCAAAAACAAGTTATAGGCATGATTTTTGACTTGCTTGAAAAAAAAGTGTTTTCTACTATGATATTCATTACACACGAATTACCGCTTTTACGCCACGTGGCCGATAAAATTGCGGTTATGTATGCCGGTGAAATTGTTGAAATGGGAACAAGCGAACAATTGGTGTTTACTCCTAAACATCCGTATACGCAGGCGCTAATGAGCGCTATGCTTTCGGCTGAAGAAGGCGCAAGAAAACGTAAACCGGAAGCGATTGAGGGAGCTCCGCCAAATCTTGCAGAAGAAATTGTAGGGTGTCGTTTTGCTCCGAGGTGTAAATATGCAACTGGAGAGTGCAGTAAAAATAAACAAGAAATTCGGATTTTAGACAATCGTCAGGTGAGGTGCGATTATGCCAAATAAGAATGCCATTTTTGAAGTGAAAAATCTTGTTAAAGAGTTTGGGCACGGAAAAACGCACAATGTTGTGCTTAAAGGTTTGAATTTTGAGATAGACGACGGGGAAATAGTGACAATTGTCGGAGGATCCGGATGCGGAAAATCCGTTGCGGCAAAATGTCTTTTGGGATTTTTGCAGCCGACTAAAGGAGAGTTGCTTTACAAGGGTAAAAAAATAACAAACCAAAGAGATCACTGGCAGACGGTTCAGCCGATTTTTCAAGATCCGTTTTCAGCGTTCAACCAGTTTTTCTCTATAAGGTCGCAGTTGGAGGATTCTTTTAAAGTTTTATACAATCGCCCCAGTCGTGCGGAAATAAAAGACAAAGTTGATGCGGCTCTTCTTGCGGTTAACGTTCTACCGACCGAACTTAAAGAAAAATTTCCGTTTGAATTGTCCGGCGGACAGATGCAGAGAATGCTTTTGGCTAGAATTTTTGCACTTAAGCCTCAGGTATTGATCGCCGACGAAGCGACTTCTATGGTGGATGCGTGCGTACGCGCTAATATTCTTGATTATCTTATGAAACTCAAAAAAGAGTTGAATATGACAATTGTATTTATTACGCACGACATTGGTTTGGCGTATTATGTTTCCGATAGAATATTTATTATGCATGATGGAGAAATAGTAGAACACGGCACTCCTGACGATGTTGCGCTCCGTCCGAAAAGTAAGCATACAATCCAACTTATAGAAGATATTCCGGATATTCATAAAGATTGGATTAAAAGGAAAAGGGCGTAGGATTCGGGGAAATTATGGATATAACACAACTTAACGAAAAAATTCGTGAACAAAGTGCGTTTATTTCGCTTATTCGAGCGGAAATAGGAAAAGTGATTGTCGGACAAAAAGATATGGTCGACAAACTTCTTGTAGCGTTGTTGTCCGGCGGGCATGTTTTGCTTGAAGGGTTGCCGGGACTTGCGAAAACACTTGCAATTTCAACTTTAGCAAAGGTAGTGGATACTGATTTTAAGCGAATACAATTTACTCCTGATTTACTTCCGGCGGATTTGATAGGAACTATGATTTTTAACCAAAAAAGCGGTGATTTTGTTGCGAAAAAAGGGCCTCTTTTTTCAAATTTTATTCTTGCCGACGAAATAAACCGCGCTCCTGCGAAAGTACAGTCGGCTTTACTTGAAGCGATGCAGGAAAAGCAGGTTACTATAGGGGATACCACTTATAAACTTGCCGAACCGTTTTTGGTTATGGCTACGCAAAATCCGGTAGAGCAGGAAGGAACCTATCCGCTTCCTGAAGCTCAAATTGATAGATTCATGTTAAAAGTCAAAGTTTCACATCCAAATCGAGACGAAGAATTGGAAATTTTGTCGAGGATGGGGAGCGGTGAAGTTCCGTCTATTTCAAAAATTACAAATGAAAAGGCGATTATTGACGCTCGCAATATGATAAAAGATATTTATATGGATAGAAAAGTTGAGGAATATATTGTTGATTTGGTTTTTGCGAGTCGTCAGCCTGAGAAATTAGGAATAAAAGATTTGGACGGACTTATTGAGTATGGAGCAAGTCCGCGGGCTACATTGGCTCTTACTAAAACGGCAAGATCCCACGCATTTATAAACGGGCGCGGTTTTGTAACGCCTGAAGATGTAAAAGCGGTAGGTTTTGACGTTTTGCGGCATAGAATCGTTCCGACATATGAAGCGGAAGCCGAAAATGTAACTTCGGAAGACATTGTTCGTAAAATTTTCGATTCAGTTCTTGTTCCGTGAAAAAGCGTATTAAACATCTTGCATATTATTTGCGGCATATAGTATTTTGTCGCGTAGTTTTTGATATTGTAGAATTAAAGGAGTTGCTTTGGTAAGTATTCGTCTTGCACGCGGCGGGAAAAAAAAGAAGCCGTTTTATAGAATAGTAGCGGCCGATAGCCGCGCACCGCGCGATGGCAGGTTTCTTGAAGTTTTGGGGTATTATAATCCCGTGGTAGCGCCAAAAGATTTGAAAATCAACCTTGAGAGAGTTGATTACTGGATTTCGGTCGGCGCTAAAATGTCACAGACTGTCGAAAATTTACGTAAGTCGGCGATTGAAAAAAAATAAGGTGGTCGCCTTGTGCTTTTAAATTCGCATGATTTTGTTGCGATTGCGAAAATAGGAAAACCATTCGGACTTAAGGGAGCGTGTAATTTATTTCCGATAGGGGAGACGTTATTAAATTCCGATCCGCCTGTATCGTTGTGGATCGGAAACGAATCGTCTATAGAAAAAATTGTTTTGGCAGACATTGGCGGCGGGAAAAATTCTTTTTATTGTTTTTTTAAGGATTGTTTCGACAGAGATGAGGCCGAAAAGTTAAAGAATTTTTTTCTGTACATTGAAAAAGAGCGATTGCCGAAATTAGAAAAAGGGGAATTTTATTTTTGTGATTTGATTGGGATTTCGGTAGAAACGGAGTCTGGTGAAAAATTAGGAATCGTTAAAGATGTTTTTAATTATCCGACGACTGACGCGATTATTATAGAGACGGACGAAGGTAAAGAAATAACAATTCCGTTCAGAAAAGAAATTGTTAAACGCGTTGTCCTTGAAGAAAGCAGGATGTTTATTGACAGGGCGACAATAGAAGATTTGATGTTATAAGTGTTCTTTGATATATTGACGTTGTTTCCGAATATGTTTGACGGAGTGTTTTCCGAAAGTGTTTTAGCTCGCGCTGTAAAAAAAGGAATAATTTCGATTAAAACCGATAACATTCGCGATTATACTACCGATAAACACAGGACAGTTGACGACGAAGCGTACGGCGGAGAACCCGGAATGGTTATGAAACCCGAGCCTGTTGCGGCGGCGATAAAAAAGGCGAGAGAAAGACATAAAAATGAAAATATTCGAGTAATTTTTCTTTCTCCTTGCGGAAAACCGATAAACCATTCAGTCGTTTCTGAAATGACAAAATATGACGGACTTGTACTTTTGTGCGGGCATTACAAAGGAATTGATCAAAGGGTTATCGATCTTTATGTTGACGAGGAATTGTCGTTAGGAGATTTCGTGCTTTCGGGCGGCGAGATACCTGCAATGGCTTTGATTGACGCCGTTAGTCGTCTTATTCCGGGTGTGTTGGGAAACGAGATGAGCGCTTCTTCGGATTCATATTACGGCGGATTGCTTTCGGCTCCTTGTTATACGAGACCGGAAATATTTGAAGGGATAAACGTTCCGCAAGTTTTGTTGTCGGGACATCACGGAAATATAGCGAAGTGGCACAAAGAAACGTCAGAGGAACTGACTAAAAAGAAACGTTTTGATATTTGGTTGAAATACGAACAGAAAAACAAATAATATAATGCCTTTGGAGGTGGTATAAAAGTGGATTTAATTAAACAAATTGAAAAAAGGTATCTTAAAGAAACCGCGAAGACAGAGTTTTCGGCCGGGGATACCGTAACTGTAAATTATCGTATCCAAGAGGGCGGTAAAACCCGTATTCAGAAATATACCGGCGTTGTCATTCAAAAGAGAAACGGTAATGGAATGAATGGAACGTTTACCGTTCGTAAAGCGTCGGCAAACGGCATTTTCGTGGAAAGAATTTTTGCTCTCAACTCTCCTCTCATAGAGGAAATTACTTTAGAAGCGAGAGGCAGAGTTCGCCGTGCGAGGATCTACTATTTGAGACAGAGAATCGGTAAATCTGCAAGAATTCGTGAGTTGAAAGTACAAAATACGAACAACAATACTATCAATGAAGAATAAATGTTGTTTGTATAGTAATTTTTTATTTTTGTGACGGAAGAGACGTATAGTTGTAATAGTACTTCTTTTTCGTTTATCGTTCGCGATTAAGACGGAGACGTTCATGAATAAAAGTGATTATCGTCCCAATGTTTGTGTGGTTGTTCTGCATCCCGAGAACGGGAAAGTGTTATTGTGTCACCGTTGCGGATTTTTGCCTGGTGAAGGCTGGCAGTTTCCGCAAGGCGGGATTGACGAAACATTGCCCCTTGAAGAAGAAATGAGAAGGGAATTGAAAGAAGAAGCCGGTACGGACGAAGTTGATATTGTGGGAATATCTTCCGGTGAATACTATTATGATTTTCCAGAACATGCGTATCGTAAAAGAGGCGGATTTCGCGGACAACGGCAAAAATGGATTCTTGTGCGTCTAAAAGACGAGAAGTTTGTAAACGTTAACACGAAAAGACCTGAATTTGATTCTTACGAATGGGTTTCTCCTAAAATAGCGCTTATGCGTACGGTAGATTTTAAGCAGAGCATATATCATAAAGCGCTTACGGAATTGAACGTTTTGTAAAACTATAAAATTATTTTAATATTTTCTGGGAAGAAATGTTTTGGGATTATTCAAATCAATTTTTGTCTTTATCGTATATATTATTATCGGCATAGTTTTTTTATTTTTTACGGGACCTTTTTCCTTGCTTTTTATTCCATTCAAAAAACACAAAAAGATATTTTCAAAGTTTTTACGCGGATATATGAAATGGATGGTGTATGACATTCTGTCGTTTTTTCAAGTGCTTAAAATTAAGGAAGCCACGGGCTTACAAAACTTCCACGGAACAGGGATTGTAATTTCAAATCACCAAAGTTTTTTTGACGGATTTTTGGTCATGGGACACGTTCCGTCCGTTCCGTTGGTAAAATCGTCATATAAATTTAATCCGTTTTTCAATTGTGTTATTATGTTTTTTGATTTTGTGGAAATTGATACTACTCCGACAGGAATAATGAAAGCGGACGAAAAAATCCGCCGTTTGCTTAAAAGCGGGCAGTCGGTTTATATATGTCCGGAAGGAACGCGCAACAGTGATGGGAAAATCGGCAAATTTCATTCTTTAGCATTCAAAATCGCAGAAGATTTGAAAGTTCCGCTTTTTCCTATAGTTATTCATTATGACAGACCGATTCTAGGTAAATCCGGAAGTAGTTTTATATTTTCGCAAAAAGTAGATGTAAAAATTCATATTTTGGAATCAATTATTCCGCAGGAAAATCAAACATCCGTACAGCTGTTGAAAGAAGCTCATGGTATAATGAAAACGGAATTTGAAAAGATGTCTATATAGTCAAGATTTTGTATGAAAGGGGAAAGCAATGAAAGCGCTTATTATTTTGGCGGACGGGTTTGAAGAAATAGAGGCAATCACGCCGATTGATTTGCTTGTAAGGGCTGGAATTGATGTTGTAACCGCAGGTTTGGGTAAAAAGGAAATATGCGGTTCACACAAGATAAAAATAGTCGTCGATGAAATTTTAGACAAATCAAAAGACAATTTTGACGCGGTAATTTTACCCGGAGGTCCCGGACATTTGAATTTAATGAACAGCAACGATGTTTTGGAAATTGTTAAGAAGTTTTACGAAAACAAGAAACTATGCTGCGCAATTTGCGCAGCGCCGAAAGTTTTTGACAAGGCTCAAATTTTGGAAAACAAAAAATACACTTGTTTCCCATCAATGCAAAAAGAAATAAAAAGCGGTAATTATTGCGACGACGCGGTGGTGTGCGACGGAAATATCATAACTTCAAGGTCGGCCGGTACGGCTTTTGATTTTTCGTTCGCCGTTATTGAAAATCTTTTGAACAATAATGAGGCTAAATCGGTTAAAGACAAGATTTATTACTGATTTTTTGTGAAAATTTTTGTTGAGCAAACGCACATTTTTGACAAATTTTTTCTACCATGATCTTTTGAGAAAATCCGCCTATAATCGCTTTAGTGCGCGGTGAATTCAATATTTGCGTAACGTTCTTTTCGTCAATATTTCCAAGTTCAATTTCGCCGTTTTTGTCCAAGCAACAGGGGACGACCCGTCCATCCGCAAGAATCGCAAAATGTGTTTGAAGCCCATAACAAAATCCTTTTTTTTGAACTGGAGCGGTTTTATCCCACGAAAACGGCGAGTCGAAATGAACAAACAGGTTTTGTGTAATTTTTTGTTTTTTTCTACCGTTTGATGTATGGGGCGTTATTTTAATTCCGTTAAATTTGGCTTGCAGAATTTCGATTGTTTTTTGAAAGTGAAAATTTTGTGGATTTTGATAATTCCAAAAACGAAAAGATATAGGTAAATCGCTTCTCTTATCCGCCAAATTCAACGCTGAACCGACAATTTTCTCAATCTCGTTAGAATTCTGCGCGGAATGAACCGAAACGTTAAATTCTCGTAATGCGGGAGAAAGAAGTGCGGCAAATCGCTCTTCAATCAAAATTCCGTTTGTCGTAATTGCGATTGAAACGTTTAATTTTTGTGCAATTTCCAAAAATTCTTTAATGTTTGGATGTAAAAGCGGTTCGCCGCCGACATATAAATAAATCTTTTCGCATAAATTTGCGATTTGTTTTATACGGTTTTCAAATCTCTCAATTGATAAAAACACAGGTTCTCGCGTTGTTCCCAAACAAAACGAACAGCTTTTATTGCAAACATTTGTTATTTCAAGGTAAATTTTTTTGAATCGACGGTTTTTCATAAAATTTATCTCAAAATTTCGCCCAATCGGCAAATATCTCTGCAAACAATCATTGCAAGCTGGATTTCTTTTGAAATTTTTGGCACGGCTGGACAGATAACTTTTTCAAATCCCATAGCTATAACTTCTTTTATGCGTTTTTCCATATCTACTACCGGACGAATCTCACCGCCCAAACCCAATTCGCCCATAAATGAATATTCAACAGGAATTACTTTGTTTGTGTAGGACGAAACTATAGCCGCCGCAACCGCCAGATCGACAGCCGGCTCGCTTACGTTCAAACCACCGGTTACATTTACGAAAATATCGTAATCACCCAGAGAAATTCCTGTGTATTTTTCCAAGACTGCTGAAATCAGGGCGATTCTTTTGGGATTTATTCCGTTTGCTACGCGCTGTGAATTTCCAAAATGACTTTTGTTGACAAGCGCTTGAATTTCGACCATAATTACACGACTTCCTTCAATTAGCGGAACCGTCGCGCAGCCAGGGCGTTTGCGTGAAAGTTCGTTCAGAAATATTTTTGCCGTGTCGCGAATTTCCGACAAACCTTGCGCGGACATGTCAAAAACCGCTATTTCTCCGCTTGCTCCGAAACGATTTTTTTGCCCTCGTAAAATACGAAACCTGTTAAAATCTTCACCTTCAAAAGTTAAAATCACATCGACAATGTGTTCTAAAAGGCGCGGTCCGGCGATTGAACCTTCTTTGGTTATATGCCCTATTATCACGATTGCCGTCGAATATTTTTTTGCAAAATTCGTCAAAATTGCCGCACAGCTTCTGACTTGTGACACGCTGCCGCTTATCCCTTCGGTTTCATCGCTAAAAATTGTTTGAATAGAATCAATTATCGCCAAATCGGGTTTTTCTCTTTCCAATATTTCGATCAGTTGTTCGACACAGGTTTCCGTAGCTATTTTTATGGGCGATTTATCGGCAAAAATTCGTTTTGCGCGAATGGCGATTTGTTCGATGGACTCTTCTCCGGAAACATAAAAAACCTTTTTGCCGCAGTCTGCGGCTTTAGAGGCGATTTGTAAAAGGAGAGTGGATTTTCCTATGCCGGGACTTCCGGCGATAAGCGAAATCGAACCTGTGACGATTCCACCGCCGAATACCGCATCTACCTGCTGAAAGCCGGTTTCTGTCCGCTTTGGCTCAATAGTCGCATAATTTGGTAATTCTACAGTATCCGGAGAGGAATTTTGAGAAGAAAAAACATTACCGTTTTTTTTGCCGCCGCTTTGACGAAATTCTTTAACCGTTCCAAACGCTCCGCACGACGAGCATTTTCCCATCCATTTTATAAATGTATCTCCGCACTGCGAACACATAAATTGCGTTTTATCTTTCTTTGCCGCCATACCCGCCGTTCTAAAAAATGTTTTCTGCAAGTTTCAGAAAAGAAAATAGTTTTTTACCCGAAACCAAATCAAAAAATTCATCTCGCTTTTTTCTTGCTCAAAAATTGTAAACCGTTAAACGTTCTAAAACGAAACGTAAAGTAATGGACGTAGTTGTAATTATTATAATTCTATGTTTAAGTTTTGTTTCAGAATGAAACGTTTTTTTATTGGCATGAAAATTGATTCTTTGATTTTGTAGTTGCTGCATGCGGCAAATTAATTAAAACAAGATCAATTTTTAGTTTAAAACAACTTAAAGGAGTATTTTATGGCTATTAAACCGATTGGTGAGAGAGTGTTGATTGAAACGCTTGAGGCGGAAACAAAAACCGCGGGCGGAATTATTATTCCCGACAACGCGCAGGAAAAACCGCAGCAAGGAAAAGTTATTGCTGTCGGAGACGGAACAGCGGAAATTAAACTTACGCTTAAAGCGGGCGACAAAGTTTTGTACGGTAAATATGCCGGCACGGAGATTACTTACGAGGGTAAAAAATACATCGTTATGAAAGAATCGGATGTATTGGCGGTCATAAACTAAACAATTTCAAAATAAAAAAAAGGAGATTAAAGAATTATGGGAGCAAAACAAATTGCATTTGGAGCGGAAGCGCGTGAAAAACTTCTTAACGGCGTGGACATTCTCGCAAACGCCGTGAAAGCGACGCTGGGACCGAAAGGAAGAAATGTAGTTCTTGATAAGAGTTTCGGAGCGCCGACGGTAACAAAAGACGGAGTTTCGGTTGCAAAAGAGATTGAGCTTGAAGACAAATTTGAGAACATGGGTGCGCAATTGGTTAAGGAAGTCGCTTCGAAAACTTCCGACGGCGTAGGCGACGGTACTACTACGGCGACGGTACTTGCACAAGCGATCGCCCGCGTAGGACTTAAAAACGTTACGGCAGGCGCAAATCCGATGGATTTGAAAAGAGGTATAGACAAAGCGGTGAAAGCGCTTGTCGCGGAACTTAAAACCTTATCAAAAAAAATCAACGGAAAAAAAGAAGTTGCGCAAGTAGGCTCAATTTCAGCAAATAACGACCAAGAAATCGGAAATTTACTTGCGGATGCGATGGAGAAAGTAGGTAACGACGGAGTTATCACCGTAGAAGAAGCGAAATCCATCGACACGACGCTTGACGTCGTTGAAGGAATGCAATTTGACCGCGGATATGTATCGGCGTATTTCATTACCGACGTCGATGCGCAGGAAGCGGTTTTGGACGACGCCCTTATATTGATTCACGACAAGAAAATAAGCACGATGAAAGATATTCTTCCGATTTTGGAAAAAGTATCGCAGCAGGGACGTCAACTCTTGATAATCGCCGAAGATATCGACGGTGAAGCTCTTGCGACTTTGGTTGTGAATCGCTTGAGAGGAACGCTCAAGATTTGCGCCGTGAAAGCTCCGGGATTTGGCGATCGCCGCAAAGCTATGTTGGAAGATATTGCAGTATTGACAGGCGGACAGGTGATTTCGGAAGAAGCGGGTTACAAATTGGAAAATACCACTTTGGATATGCTTGGAAAAGCAAAAAGAATTACGGTTGAAAAAGAAAACACCACAATTATCGAAGGCGCTGGCAGTTCAAAAGAAATTCAAGCGAGAATTTCGCAAATTAAAAAGCAAATCGAAGATACCACTTCGGATTACGACCGTGAAAAATTGCAGGAACGTCTTGCAAAACTTGCCGGCGGAGTTGCGGTTCTTAAAATCGGCGCGGCTACCGAAACCGAAATGAAAGAGAAAAAAGCGAGAGTCGAAGACGCTTTACACGCTACAAGAGCGGCTGTAGAAGAAGGTATAGTTCCCGGAGGAGGCGTTGCTCTTATTCGCGTCGCTCACGTATTGGACGGCGTAAAAGTAGAAAACGACGACCAGAAACTCGGCATCGAGATTGTTCGTAAAGCGATTGAAGAGCCGCTTCGTCAGATTGTTGCAAACGCAGGACAAGAAGCAAGCGTTGTCGTAAACGAAGTTCGTAAAAACAAAGGCGATTTCGGATATAACGCATACACCGACAAATACGAAAATTTGTATGAGTCCGGCGTTATTGACCCTGTGAAAGTGACCAGAACGGCGCTTGAAAACGCGGCATCCATTGCGGGGCTTATTTTAACGACGGAAGCGCTTGTAAGTGACGCTCCTTCCGACAAAAAAGCGCCGGCAATGCCTGCAGGCGGTATGGGCGGATACGACGGAATGATGTAATTTCCCGAGAAAATTAGTAATAATTTGCAAAAAGACAGGTTTGATTAAAACCTGTCTTTTTGTTTTTGTGTTAAAATAAAAAAATATTTATTTCAAATACGTGTAAAAAAGTATATTTGCAATAGTTTTGTCATAATTTTAAAAAGGAGAATTTACCATGGCTTCATTAAACAAAGTTATTATTGTCGGAAATTTGGGCAGAGACCCTGAACTTAGATCAACAGCGTCGGGATCTAAGGTTTTGGAAGTCAGTATCGCTACGACCGAAAGATTCAAAGATAAAGACGGCAACGACCAAGAACAAACCGATTGGCATAGAATTGTGATGTGGAATCAAAAAGCGGAATATGTCGTCAGAAACACTCGTAAAGGGAGTTGTTTGTATGTCGAAGGAAAATTGAGGTATAGAAAATACACCGACAAAGACGGAAACGATAGAACTACGACCGAGATTTTGGCGG
The DNA here is from genome assembly GCA_031254455.1 of Chitinispirillales bacterium. Classification (NCBI taxonomy): domain Bacteria; kingdom Pseudomonadati; phylum Fibrobacterota; class Chitinispirillia; order Chitinispirillales; species Chitinispirillales bacterium. Next base: position 16,541 of record JAIRUI010000034.1, read on the forward strand.
ATAACGTTGCGATTTTGGGCGGACGGACATCTTCCGATTCAAATAATTTCGTCGGAGAACAACCGCAGTATCAAAAACCGTACGAAAATATGAAATTAAACAATTTTGAAGAAAATCTATCAGAAGCGAACGACTTTACGGAATCGTCGCCCGCAATTGACGATAATCTTCCGTTTTAATTGAAAAAAATTATAAAATATTAGGAGCTTTATGGTTAAGTATTATGTTTTAGATTGGCAGACGACAGCGGCGATATTTGTTGTCGTTATGGTTGTTATGTGGTTTTTTAGCGGCGTTATAAAACTTCCGAAATTTGCAGCGATTTTGATTGCAGCCGGGTTTGCCGTTTTGATAAAATATAAATGGTGGTGGATTTATGCGCAGGTAAGCGGATGGATGCGGCTTATGGGAATGGACGTATAAGACCAAAATGCTTGCGCGTCTTCGCAGTATCGCTTTGCAAGGGATTGACGCTTACGAAGTAATAATAGAGTCGGATATAACCGAAACGATTCCGTCTTTTACGATTGTCGGGCTTCCGGACGGAGCGGTTAAAGAAAGCCGTGAGCGGGTTATGTCTGCGATAAAAAACAGCGGTTTTGATTTTCCTGCGCGAAAAGTTACGATAAATATGGCTCCGGCGGATATTCGCAAGGAAGGTTCGGCTTACGATTTACCTATCGCGTTGGGAATTTTAATTTCTACACGGCAAATTTCAAACAAAAATCAAGATTTTTGCATTATAGGAGAATTGGCGTTAGACGGAACGCTTAGACCGATTAAAGGCGTTTTGCCTATCGCTCTTTGTGCAAGAAAGAACGGATTTTCCGCTATAATCGTTCCGGAGAAAAATGCGGACGAAGCCGCCGTCGCACAAGGTTTGCCTGTTTATCCTGCAAAAACGCTCAAAGACGCTATAGATCTAGTTGAAGGGAATTCGACTATTGAGGCGAAAACTTGCGATATTGATAAAATTTTTTCGAAATCACAGGATTTTTTGTTGGATTTTATCGACGTAAAAGGACAGTCCGTCGTAAAAAAGGCGTTGCTTGTTGCGGCTTGCGGCGGACACAATATGCTTATGATAGGACCGCCCGGCAGCGGAAAAACTATGATAGCAAAACGCATTCCGTCAATTTTACCGCCGCTGACGCTTGACGAATCGCTTGAAACTACGATAATTCATTCGATTGCGGGAAAACTTCCCCCAAAAGAGCCTCTTGTGATAAATCGACCGTTTCGTTCGCCTCATCACAATATTTCGGACGCAGGGTTAATCGGCGGCGGAACTTATCCTAAACCCGGAGAAATTAGTTTGAGCCATCACGGCGTTTTGTTTTTGGACGAACTTCCCGAATTTGACAAGAATGTTTTAGAAAATCTGCGCCAACCGCTTGAAAATAAATCGGTTACGATAAGCAGAGCGGCGCTTTCGCTTTCGTTTCCGGCTGATTTTATGCTGATTGCCGCAATGAATCCCTGTCCTTGCGGACATTTTGGCGACCCTGCGCACAAATGCAGTTGTACGGCGCAAAAAATCCAAAATTACATAGGAAAATTATCCGGTCCGCTTTTAGATAGAATCGATATACAAATTCGTGTTTCTTCCCTGCCTTACGAGGATTTAGTTAAGAAAAAAGGAACGGAATCATCCGCTGAAATGCGTGAAAAAGTGATAAAAGCGCGGGAAATACAACAAAATCGTTTTAAAGGCAATAAAGGAATTTTCTGTAACGCGAATATGGAATCCAAAGACCTGCGCGAATTTTGCGTTTTGGAAGAGGGTTGCGGCGAAATGCTTAAGTCTGCGATAGACAGATTAGGATTGTCCGCAAGAGCGTATGACAGAATACTTAAAGTTTCTCGTACTATCGCCGATTTGAAAGGCAACGCGCTTATATCAAAGCCGGACATCGCAGAAGCGGTTCAATACAGAACGTTAGACAGAAATTTATGAAAATGGGTTAAAACAATAAAATTTGTGTTCTTTGATTTTCGTTTCCGGCGGTTTTTTATTTTTACACGACTCAAGTCTTTTGGGACACCTTGTTTCAAAAGCGCAGCCTTTAATCTCATTTGAAGCGTCTGGCAAATTCCCTTCAATAGGCTTTAATTTTTCTTTTTTCCCTCCGATTTTTGCAACCGCGTTTAATAAACCTATAGTGTAATGATGTTTCGGATAATCGAATATTTCGTTTCTGCATCCGCTTTCAACCACTTCACCCGCGTAAAGAACGGAAATTTTATCGGCGATAACGTTTACTATACCTAAATCGTGGGTTATAAACAAAACAGCCATTTTCATTTCTTTGCGTAAATCGTTAAGTATGTCCAAAATTTGTCTCTGAACCGTTACGTCGAGCGCTGTTGTCGGTTCGTCGGCGATTAAAAGCATAGGTTTGCATATTATCGCCATAGCAATCATGATTCGCTGTCGTAATCCGCCGGATAATTCATGAGGGTACTGCATTATTCGTTTTTGCGGCGACGTGACTTTTACCGAATCAAGTACGCGAACGGCTTCCGCAAGCGCGTCTTTTTTGTTTATTCCTTTGTGGGCGACAAGAACTTCGGCAATTTGGTCGCCGCAACGGTAAACGGGATTCAGTGAATTCATCGGGTCTTGAAAAATCATTGAAATTTCTTTCGCACGAATTTTTCGCATTTTTTCTTTGTCTATTTTTAACAAATTTTGTCCGTTGAAAATTATTTCTCCGTTTGTTATTTTTCCGGGTTTTTCAATTAGATTCATTATTGCGTAAGAACTGACGGATTTTCCGCACCCCGATTCGCCGACAACGCAATGCGTCTCTCCTTTTTCTATTGAAAGCGAAACGTTTCTCACCGCATGAACAGTCGTTTTTTTTAATTCAAAATCGACCGCAAGATTTTTTATTTCCAAAAGAGACATAATTCCTTAAATTTTTCCCAAAACAAACCCAAATATTCATGAATGCATTTGCCGGAATTTACCAGTCTCTGCGAATTGGGGAAAAAATCAAAAAATATTTTTTTATTTTTTTTATGTATTTGATAGTCTGTAGGCGTTTGAATAACAAAAACTCCTTCATTTTCAAAATTTATAGCCGCTCGTTTCAAATGAGCCGCGGAACTTACCAAAAAAACCGTATCGCCCATAAAGTACTCAGCGCAGCGTTTTGCTTCTTCTCGCGTATTTTTTGCGTCTTCTATTGCAATAATTTTTGTTTCGTTAACGCCTAAATCAACGGCGCACTGTTTCATTAGCGTTGCGATGGAATTGCCGGTAACAAAATCGTTTCCTGTAAAAACCAAATTGTTGGCGTTTATAAGATTAAAAACACGTATTCCTTCGACAAGACGACAAATCGACGTAGGGGATAATATTGCGTTTGCGGGAAGATCCGAATCTTCATATCTTCCGCCGCCTAAAACTATGACGGTTTTTACGCTCAAATGTTCCTGCGGGTTTGTAACGGGAATCGAGCTTTCAAGCGGATGTGCAAGAACATTTTGTCCGTAATCGGAAGAAAAAAAGCATAGTGAGAAAAATGCGAAAATTAAAACAATTATTCCCGCCGTCTTTTTTTTGAAAACTATTAAAAGAACGGCAAGCGCAGATATAATAAAAAAAATCATAAGGGGAGAAAATATTTCGGAAAGGCTTCTTGTTAAAAAAAACATTTTAACTCTCAATCAAAATTTATTGTTCATCGTCTATATAAAATTCTCCACCCCAAGGAGAATTTCCATTTTTTTCTTCATCGTAATAATTTTCTTCTTCGTCTTCTTCTAAATCGTCGTCTTCCTCAGTAAAATACTCTATTTCGTCTTCTGTATAAAACTCACCGTCCCAAGAAGAATTTTCATCTTTTTTGAATTCATCCTCATATTCTTCTTCTAATTCTTTGTCGTCTATTTCGTCATCAAGCTCTTCTTCTGAATCTTCCATAAATTCCTCCCCGCGAATTCAATACGTCTTTAGATAAAATTATAAATTCTTTGAAGAATAAACAAGCAGACTACCGCTCTCTTTATTTACTGACAAACCACATTAAAAAGGTGCCGCCTCGCGGAATCGAACCGCAGACACAAGGATTTTCAGTCCTTTGCTCTACCTACTGAGCTAAGGCGGCAATTACTTCAAACAAATCGGCACTAATATATTTTTTTTCACAACAAAAGTCAAGTGTCGTTGAAAATTTTTAACTTTTCCATATTTAGCGGTTTTGGTTTAATTTTTCCAAAAAGCGGTTTTTTTGAAATATTCACAAAATCTTCATAATTGCTTAAAATAACGTTTTGTTCTAAAAATCCTAAACTAACTAGGTTAAAAGCGACGGCTCCTATATCTTTTGCGTCCAAGATACCCATATCAGCCAAAACATGTTTTGCGACAGGTCCATATAAAACAACCGCGATTTTGACTGCGGATTTCACGATATCCTCGGCAAAAAGTCTATACCTTAAAGCGTCTAAAGCGTCGGGATTATTTTTTTTTATTGAACCGACAAGATAATCTTTCACTAAAGCAAAAAATTCGTACGCTTTTATCGAATACCGTGTGTCGCGTCCCGTATTTATAATGCGCAGTTTTATTTCTTGTATATGATTTAATTCCATCAAAAATGCGAGACCTCTTCCGGCTCGTCATATTCATCGGAGCCAAACGGTGTTTTTGAAACAAGTTCTTCAAATTTTTCTATCAATTCGGAAGTTGAAACCAACCCCGTAAAAACGGCTGTGGCGAACGAAACTAACGCGACAAGTATAATAGTAAAAATAATTTTAGGTAAAACATGTTCTTTCCCGTGCTTTTTTCTAAAGGCTCTTTTAAAATTTTCTAATACTTCGTCATCTACTTCGTCATCATAAAATTCTTCTTCGTTATATAAAAGTTCGTTATCCACATGTAAAAATTTTATTTCCGGATTGGATTTCGGTATCGCGGATTCAATATTGTTATCCGGCATGTTAATTTGTGTTTCGTTTGATATTTTTATGTTCGTCTCGTTGTCGTTGGACGGCAAAACTGGTTCTTTATAGTCGAATTGAAGCGGTTCGCTTTTTTCTTCTTCGACAAAAATTTCATTTGCAATCGATTCGTCTAAATCCATACTCTTCGATTCTTTAATTTTCTCCTGCGTTTGTGATTTTCCCGAATTTGCAGATATTTCGTCCAAAATTTTCCGCGTGTCTGAAAGAATTTGTCGATAATCCGAAGAATTTTTTGTTGTTTGGGCGGCGACAAGCTGTTCGGAGTTAATTTTAATCGTTTTTCTTTCAATAGAGGTTGAAAACGATTGCAATTCTTCTACGGAACGGACTATTTTCACTCTTTTATCTACCCCTGCACGATGTAAGGTTTCAAAAACTTTTTTATGCGGCGCGACAATCGTCAATCTTCCTCCGGCGGAGATAAGCGAGCGGTTCATCGTCATGAGTTTATTTACGGACTCCGAAAAAAGCAGTTCTATCATAGATAAATCTATTGAAATATTACAAGTTCCGGATTCCGAAAGCGAATTTATTTTTGTTTCTAACAATTCAAAGTTAAGCGAATTTTCCTCTAAAACTTCCGGCAGCAATACGCTAAAAACTCCGACTTGAGACGTTGAAATATTTATAATTCCTCCTTGAAAACATATATCACGCACAATAAATATAAAAAAAAACCGGATAAAAAACAATACTTTATTAAGGTCATCCGATAATTTTTATGTTTTGCGGCAAAATTTCTTTTGAAATGTCGTAATATGCAAATAATTTTTTTGTAAAAGGATTTGTTAAATCTGGGGCGACGGATTTTACGCCTTCCATCGCAAATCTTCTGAAAAACATTCTGGGATGCGGGATTACAAGTTCTTTTTCGTTGATGATTTCATCGTCAAAAAGTAAAATGTCAATATCGGCTGTCCGCGCAAGCTTTTGTCCTTTATTTTTACGCCCGAGTTTTTTTTCAATTTTTTTTGTTATTTCTAAAATGGATTTTGGAGTTTTGTTCGTTTCCATTCTGATTATTTTGTTGTAGTAATTTTCCTGCGGTTCGCTCACATCGACCGCTTCGCTTTCATATAACGGAGAAGATATTATTTTTGTTTCACTCAATTTTTCAAGCGCATTCTGCATCGCGTTTATGTTTTCGGATTTATTCGCAATATTGCTTCCTAAACTTAAAATTACGACACTCATAATTCGCCTTTAATTTTTTGATAATAATTTATTAATGTTTTTGCTTCGGTCAATTCTTTTGTACCGGTCAAACATTTGTTTTCCCACCAAATAAGCCAACCGTCGGTTTCGTTATCCGTTAGTAAATGCCAATCTCGGACGCTTTCTTCAAGAAACGGTTTGATATTTTTTGCATTAACGCTGTCGGCGATTACAACAAGTTCTTTTTCATGAAAATTCCGTTTGTAATATTCGCCGTCGGGGATTTCGCCCCAGTCCAAAACAAACCCGTCCAATTCTTCGATAAGTTTTTGCGAAATAATATTAAAATTATGCAGTCTTTCCGCAGATTTATCAAAAATTACAGCCGGCAGGCGCTCAATATGAAAACGTTCAAGCATTTCTGCGGTAATGGAATCCCGTAAAAAAAGCGTATCGATTTTTATTTGCCAAACAAGCCCTAAAGTGCTTTCAAGAACATAATCTATCGGCAGATTGGGAGTTTCGTATTCGGAATCTATGAAAGTAATTTTTAAAACTTCTTTTATCGCAGCGCATTTTTTTTCTTGACAGACGCCTATTCCTTCCTCAGAATTTGGGCAGTTTTCGTCAATATCGCATTCTCCTAAATCAAAACAAATCGTGTCTTTTGCAAGATTGCATAAATTTCTTATAATATTTCGAGGAGAAATATATATTATTTCATTATTAATGGCTATTGTCGGACATTCCGTTATATTATAGTATTGTGATTTTTTATAATTTTGCGCTAAAATACTGTCGCCTTTTTCCGCATCCCATTTCGCAAATTTTACAGAATCAAGTCCCATTGTTTCGGCGATTTTTCTGCTGTCGGAACTTTGTTTTGACGCTAAAAACAAAAAATCCTGAAATCTTTCAGGATATAAATTTTGCATGGCAAGCCAAATTTTTTCTTCTTCAACGCAACCGTCCGGCAACCCCGGTGAAAGTTTATGCGTTGAAGAATCGTAATTTCCCGCAAAACAGACGGTTATGGAATAATTTTTGTTTTTCATCAGCGGCAGAAAATCAATTATTGCGTTTTTAGAGTATGGACAACCGCTCATTGTAAAAATATCGATGGAAATCGCCGGCTGTGTTTCTTGTTTCCGTAAATTATTGCTCGTATTTGCCATTTTTTGAACGAAAAATTTCCATTTTACCAATCCTTTTTTGTTCAGAACGGCGATTTGTCCGCCGCCATGCCAAAACTGCAATATTTGTTTGTTTCCGCACATGGCGACAGGTTCGGAAACTTTTTTTCTGTGTCCTTGCACTCCGTAAGAAATTCGCGGAAATTCTTTAATCAGAGAGTCTGTAAGCGCAGGGTCGCAGTGAGCGAGAAGTACGATAATACAATTTTGCGGGATTGCCGCGATCGCCGACGAAAGCGCTTCGCGCGGATCTGTTATCTCGTAATCGGTTGAAATGTCGAAATTTTCATCCCACAGAACCGAAATCATTGCATATTTGTCTCCGCTGTCGTACTCGACTACGCGGATTTTTTCAAATATCTTATTTTTTGTTTTTATGTTCGTAGCGATAAGCGGAAGCGAAAATCTTTTATTCATATCGTCCCAGAAATCTTTTCCGAATCGCAATTCCTCTTCGCCGACGGCGATCGCCGAGTACCTTACTTTTTGCATGAGCGAACAAATTTCAACGCTTTTCAAAGAGTCTTCAACCAAAAATCCTCCCGCGTCAAAAATAGCCATTCTTTTATGCGTTGTCTGCCAAACCGCGATATTTTTAATGTTTTCCGTATTTCCGCTTATTTCTCCGCTTGCCGCAAAATTCGCCGCGCAAACAACACAAACCGTTGAAAATATTGATAAAAATAATTTCAAAAAAACCTCCTCCGTTTTAATGGGAATTTAGACGCATACTCACCTTTTGAATTATAAAACTATACTATTTTCCTATAATAACCGTGATTTTATGGTATCTTCTTTATCTTTATCGGATACAATAAGAGCTCGCATATCATCGAATGCCGCTTATATTTCTAATAAAAATTCCATCTTTAATATGTTCTCATAAAATAATTTATGTTTAACTATAATCGGTCTTTTTATTTTCTTTGAGCCGTTTTTTCCGGATTCTATTTTCATAAAGCCGAATTACTCTTTTCTCCTTACAAAAATGGGAGCCGAAAATTCGGCTCTCATTTTTAATCGTATCAAAACCAAAGATCTTACAAGACCAGTGCGGATTTCGTAAGTTGCCGTTTCGTATTGATTCCCTGAACTTTAATGATATAAACGCCTTTTGCAAGGTTATTCAGTTTAAGCGTATTTATACCGCTGGCGAGCGATTGTGCGTTAAACGATTGCAGTAAACGTCCGTTTACGCCGAATACCTTAACGTCGTATTTACCCGCAGCCGCTATACTCAATCTAAGCGAATTTGCACTGATACCGGCAACCGCAAATCTTGCACCTTTGGCTCCCTTAACCGTTTCCAGCGCGACTTTACTGTCATTGTCCGGCAAATCGTCCGCGTCATAGACAAATCTTTCGCCCGAATAAACCGTGACGTTCTTGAAAGCGTATTTCAGAGGATAATCAGCCTTTCTTTCCGAAAAACTCGGTGTTTCGCCATGCAGCGGCGTCTTGTTTTCAGGCGCAAGCGGAGAAATTTCTATCGCTACAATTTTTGCAGGGTCGATAGACGAGTAATTTCTTACGCCCTCATAATAAGTATAAGCGGGGAAATCAAACGAAGTAAGCGGAATTTTTCCCGAATTACGATAAGAACCGCTTTCGTAACTGTCGCTTGGATGTCCGTCAATACCGATCGGCGAATACCTGTGCGCCAAAATTACTTCGCGGTAACCGCCGTCTTCCATAACCAACTTGACACAGGTCGCGGTACGACTTTTGTATTCAAGCGAAATGTGGGTCATATTTGCAAACGTTCCCGCATCAAATTCATATACGTAAGTCGGATTGTTTTCGATTCCCGCTTTTGCGTCAAACTCTTTCTCAATACCGGAAGCGCCGTTAAACGTTCCAAGTCCGCTTTCGACTTTGCCGTTGACATAGCCGACAAATTCCGCGTCGTTAAGCGATTTGGCGTCATTTATTCTGTCTTCTCCCGCGTCGTTCATAACGCTCAAAGAGTCGATAAGCGCCTTAGCCGTCAAAAATATTGCGCCTTTAGCCAACGCGTAATCGACAAATTCTTCCATTCCTCTCTGACGGGTTTCCCAAGTGTTCCATTTGTTTGTAACGACTAAACCGTAGCTGCTTCTGTTGAAATCGTTGAGCAAAGTTCCGTTATCATAAATCGGAGTATGGTAATCGTTATGCGCTCCGATTTCCATAGGCGCTTTGTTCCCAGCCATACGTCTGTCCAAAGAGTTTTCCATAGTTCTCTTAAACATTATAGAATCCATCCCAAAGAGAATCCACGCGTTAAAGTCAAAACCGGTAACTTTTCCGTCCCACGTTGAAGCGTCCATCGGCTCTTCTCTAATACTTGCGGGTTTACCGTTGTTTATCGCGTTCCAGTTGGCGACTACATCGCCGCGTATGTCTTTGGGAACGAGAAAACAGGTAACCGGAATTTCCCACAAGCCTACGGGCATAGTGTCGATAAACACTCTTTCACCCATGTTTAACTGAGTCCATGAATTGCGTTGTCCGTTATCGGTGGTATAAGGCCACAGGAAATTATATCCGTCGACATGGTCTTCATAGCCTTCTTCCAAACTGCAATCATACACTAAATCCAATTCTTTCAAAGCGTAAAACGCCGCAGAATTGATTTCTAAACGCGGAGCGCGAAAACCGAAAATTTTACTTTGGGAATACCCTAAACCGCCTTCTTTGTCGGTTTTAGGTTTGGTAAGCCAGTATCGCGCAAGATCAATATAGTTTTTCCAGATATCCTGCTCAATAATTCGACCTGCAAACATTCTCCAGCCGCGAATAAGCGCGTGTCCCCTGGTGCCGTATTCGTCAACCTGATTGTAAACGACGCCCCAAGGAGTCTCTTCGTCGCCAACTCTTGCACCGGGACCGGTATAAGGCGTACTCATAGCTCTGCTCAAATCGCCGCCGGTAATAGTATAAAATCCGGGTAATCCGTTGCGCACTCCTTGACCGTCGCCTAAAGGCGAGTTTGTTTCAAAGTGGTCGATTGTGTGGATGCCGAGTTCGTGAATGCCGTGTGCGATAACTTTATCAAAAGCTTGCGTAATAAAATTTTGCTGCGCATATTCTGTCGCCGCCGGATTGATACCCGTGCGCATTTCACGTCCCCAAGCCACCGGAACGCTTAGATAACCGGATTTATCGGGAACTACGGGCCAATAAGTCGGGTCGTCTCCGTCCGGCAAATTTGTTCCCATTTCCTGTCCTGTCCAATAACCTAATGCGGACTGCGCTCTTTGCCATGCAACCGCTTCCGTAGGATTTGCAGACCATTCAACCTTTTTGTCCACCCAAGTGTTGGCAAATAATCCGGTAATTATTTGAAAAGTCATAGGAACCGGTTTGGCTCTTTCCTTTCCGATATTTTCAAGCGTCCACATGATGCCGTATTTCTTTTTACCTTTTCCTTCCTCCCATATCTCAAGCGGGTTGTTTTTGTTAGTCCACGTATCCGTAGGATTCGCTTGCGGCGCAACGCCGTTTACACGTCCTACCGAAGCGTAAGCCGCTCCCGCCTGCGGCTCGTAATATGAGCCGCCGATTCCCGAATATTGGTTATCATCCCAGATGATGGTTACAAACTGGTTAATTTCACTCGCCGACTTTCCCGCCGGATTCCATGGAGACGGAAAGGCGTAATTGCCGCCCGTCGCCGTGGACGCTATTGCCATTGCGGCGATCATAGCCGCGTTTGATTTTTTGAAGTTCATACTTTGAACTTTCCTTTCTTACAAAAAAATTAAACGATACCGTATTTACAATACCGTTAGTAATAATATGGCAATTACGTAAAACGCCGCACGGAAAACGTTTCGTCAAACACATTTCTTTACTTTCTGTTAAATGCGCTAAAACGCGGCGTTTTGCGACATAACAAAATTTTTGTTATATTGAGTAAAACAGGCGTCGCGTGGAATCGGGAACGTGTGAAATTAGTTTTGAATCAAAATAAAAAATGGGAGTCGAAAAAAATTCGACTCCCATTTTATTACATTCGCCAAACCAAGAACTTACAATACCAACGCGGATTTCGTAAGTTGCTGTTTCATGTCGATTCCCTGAACTTTAATCAAATAAACGCCTTTTGCAAGATTGTTCAGTTTAAGCGTATTATACCCGCTCGTAAGAGATTGCGCGTTAAACGACTGCAGTAAGCGTCCGTTTACGCCGAACACCTTAATATCGTATTTACCCGCCGTCGCTATACTCAATCTAAGCGAATTTGCGCTAATACCAGCAACCGCAAATCTTGCGCCTTTGGTGTTCACGGTCGTTGCTATAGCCACTACGTCTTTTGAATCATTATCCGGAAGATCGTCGGCGTCATATTCAAATTTCTTTCCCGAATGCAAACGAATATTCTTGAAAGCAAATCCTAATTCAAAATCGTCTCCTCTTTTATTAAAGGCCGGTACTTCGTTATACTCGGGGATATGACCGTACGGCGCTAACGGAACAATCTGAATGCCGATAATTTTAGACGGATCAATAGACGAATAATTTCTCACGCCTTCGTAATACGGTTCAAAGTCAAACGAAGTGAGTGGAATTTTTCCCGAATTACGGAAATCAGCGCCTTCCCAATTTTGATTTCCTGTTCCGTTGATACTAACCGGAGAGTAACGATGCGCTAAAGTTACCTGACGAATCTCGTCGCCATTAGGATCATATTTCCCGTTGTCGTCATATTCTCCATCCCACTCGCCGTTGCCGTTTTTGTCTATAAGCAAATTGATCGCCGTTGCCGTCCTTGACTTATAGTCAATTGAAATATGCGTAAGACTGTCATACGTTTGTTCAAACATATAGATATATAGCGGCTGATTGTCGTCTCCCGGTGCAACGTTTAACTTAATTCCGCTGTCACCCGTACTTCCGGTAAATTCACTGCCTATTTCATTGCCTTTGTTATTATATCCTACGAATCTGGCATCGTCCAAATTTTCTGTTTTTTTGATTCTCGCCTCACTTTCGGCGTTCAAGTTGTTCAATTCCTCTACCAAACCGTGCCCTGTCACAAATTCAGTATTCAACATGCCTTTTGCGTAATCGACAAATTCTTCCGTGCCTTGTTGACGGATTTCCCAGGTATTCCAACCGCTATCGACGACTAATCCGTAAGTTTGTCTGTCAAAAGGTCTCAATAAAGTTTGATAGTCATACATCGGAGTATAATAATCGGTATGACAACCGTATTGCATAGGCGCCCTGTTTCCGTTGTAACGACGGTCAAACGTGTTTTTCATCACTTCGACATATTCGGTTTTATTCATGCCGTAGAGAATCCACATATTGAAGTCAAAAGAAGTAATTTTACCGTTCCAAACCGCCGGCACAGGGTCATCTGTCGGATTTATTTTATTGTGTTTTCTAGCGAGTTCCGCACGTAAACCTTCGGGGACAATCACGCAATTTACCGGAATTTCCCAAAATCCTACCGGTGTAGAATCGACAAAAACTCTTTCGCCGATATTCATTTGCGACCATGAATTACGAACTCCGTTGTCAAGCGTATAAGGCCAAAGGAAGTTATATCCGTCAACATGGTCTTCGTATCCTTCTTCAAGCCCGCAGTCATATTCATAATTGAGTTTATCAAGAGCGTAAAACATAGCGGAATTGACTTCCAAACGAGGAGCTCTAAATCCGTATATTTTATATGACTGTCCCAATCCTGCGCCGCCTTCCGTATCATTTCTTCCGCTTCCTCTCTTAAGCCATTCTTCTCCAAGCGAGATAAGACCTTCCCATGTCTGAGCGTTGAGCCAGCATCCTGCATAAACACCCCAACCGACTTTAGTTTCCCAAGCAGAAGAACTGCCATATCCGTAAGTCGCGTTTTCGTCAATGGTTTGGGTTTGCCACGGCAATTTGTTGGCATTAGAACCCATAAATCCGCTGCCAAAATCTCCGCCCGTATCCCATCTGCCAAATCCCCAAGAGTTTGAAGACGAATGACTTCCGCCCGGAAGCACGGAATTCGCTTCCATATGATCTATAGTATGATTGCCGATTTCGCAGCCGGCTTGAATCATTTTCTGTGTTATGTCATACATGAACATTTGCTGAATTATCGGCGAATTTTTACCGCCGACTGCAATTCTTTGTTCTCTTCCCCACGAAACCGCACGTTTTGTAAATCCGGGATAATCGCTGTGGTAACCCATAAGCGACTGATAATTTTGCCAAGCATCTCCTTGCGCCTCTGTTCCGTCAGACCAAACGTTAGCGTAAAGCCCCGTAATCATATTGAAAGTCATCTTTATGCCTTTGGTTTTAGCTAAATTTTCGACCGCCCAGTTAATACCGAACTTTTTACCCGGGCCTGTTTCTATAATATTTAGAGGATTATTAGTAGGCGACCACGTATCGCCTTCGGGACGCTTTCCTCCTACGCGTCCGCCTTCATTCCATGCTAAAGTTCCGGCTTTATCTTCGTAATATGAGCCTTCAATACCCGAATACGCGTTATCGTCCCAAATAAAAAGCACGTACTGAGTGACATCCTCTGCCGCTTTCCCCGCCGGATTCCATGGAGACGGAAAGGCGTAATTGCCACCCATCGCCGTCGCGGCTAACGCAAACGCCGCGCCTGCCGCCAAAATACTTTTTCTCATAAACACTCCTCTTTTAAATATAATGTTAGAACATTTCGCTCCAAAGCGTATAAAAACGACCGCCGCATAAAAACGACCGTTTTTGTACCACGTTTATATATAAGAATAATAAAATAACTTTATTTTTGCACGTTTTTTTTGTTATATGCACATTTTTTTGTCGTAACGTCGGTTTTTTTGTAAACTTTTATATTTTTTAACGGTAAAAAAACATTTTAACGAATAATTTATTCGTATGCAAAAAAATATTTGACCGTGCATACGAAAATATAGTATTATATGTATCGCAACATAGTTGAA
>JAIRUI010000035.1 GCA_031254455.1 Chitinispirillales bacterium
CGGGAATGTCGTTTGAAGATAATACGGAAGAAGAAGCGTTAAGACAAGGCATCGGAGTATTGCGTCCAAGCGGTGAGAATGTTGAAATTCTTGATGAAAATCTGAAAATTTATTGAGATGAAAACAGTAATTTAAGATAATCCGTCATTGCGAGGAGTGTAACGACGAAGCAACCTATAAGCAAATAATGGGTGAAGCGACGACTCTGGATTGCTTCACTGCGCTATTTCACGTCGGTCAAAAACATAAACGCTATGATCGTCAACACAAAAAACATAACGATTTTGATAAATTTCTCGCCCTTTTTTATAGCGAGAACCGAACCGATTTTCGCACCGATTGCGCTTGAAACGGCAAGTACGACCGCACAGTCAAGCAGAATTGAGTTTGTGAAAGCAAAAACGGCGACTGCGGGAATTGTAAAAACTAAAGTATTCGCCATTTTATAAGCGTTGGTCTTCAACAGGTCCATCTTTGCGATATGTTTGAAAACCGCCATTTGAATAAGCCCTACGCCCGTTTGAACAAATCCGCCGTAAATTCCTACCAAAAACATAGAAATCGCCAAAACTAAAGGATTAAGTTCTTTTGTGTTTTTATCGGTTTTATTCGGAATAAAAAGCGAAGCGGCGATAAAAATTACGATAAATCCGAAAATCTTAGCAAAAACTTCGTTGTTTAAATTAACCGAAAACAACGCTCCGGCAATCGCGCCGGGGATCGCCCAAAAACCTATTTTCAACGCCTTTTTTACAGAAATTATCCCGTCTTTAAAAAAAGTATAAGTCGAGGCCGAAGCCGCCGCCAGTACGCCTATTCGATTTGTTCCGTTGGCCGTGGAAATAGGAACGCCGTGAAAAACCATAATCGCAACGGTTAAAATAGTTCCGCCGCCCGCATAAACATTGACGAAACCGGCGAATAATCCGCTTAAAAAAAGAAAAAAAAGAAACATCGGGTCTTGAAACATTGAAATCCCCTGTGATTTCTCGCCGGTAGTAAAAGTAATTTTTTATTATATTTTTTATAGAATATAAAATAGTATTTTACAATGGTATTTTACAGGAAATTCTAACTAACATTTCCGGATTGAAAGGATTATGATTTTCAAAACAATGCGAAAGAACAAAAATATGTGCATTGTGAATCGGGAATTTTTATATTTGTCGTCAAATTCCGCAATTTAATTTCGGCAAGAAGTATTTTATCCGCGATTTAATGTTTTTTGAGGAAAAAATGAATAAATTTTGCAATATTGTTTTTATATCGACTTTATTTTTTGTTTGTTCTTGCTCAAATCTTGACAAAACAAGCGATTTAGGCAAAAATATAGTTCAAAAAAAAGCGCCGGACAATATGGATCCCGGCGTGTATAAAACAATCTTGCTTTCACAAACTGCGGATTCGTATAGAAGCGTTTCGGATGCGCTTTCCGGTTTTCATATATATGACGACTATCTTCAAAACGGCGGGAAACCTCCGTCGCAATGGGCTATTGGAAACTGGGAAAACGAGGAAACGATTCTAAAACTTTCGTATTTTGTAGATCCGTCAGACACTTCTTTAAGGCTGCACCGAATATTGTATGATTTAGCGTGTTCTTCCGCCGTAAATAAAGAATCCATTAGAGCCGATCTCGTTTGGACAAATACTACGGGATATAACTCTTACGATGAAGTCGGCGTCGAAGTCGGAATGCTGCTTAAATACAGCGCTCCATCGACAAAAGTCGATAGCAAAGAACTTTTCCCGTTAAATTTTGTCGCTGTAAATCCGAAAAGTTTAACTAATTCCGTTCCGCTGACAATCGAATCGTATTTGATGAAAGGGAAATGGCCGAAAGCGGGAGACGTAAAGGATTCTGTGACGGATTCCACTATCGTTCATAGATATAGCGCCGATTGGACGAATTTTGTAGATACCATTATAATAGATTCGATTTTTAAGACTACGACAGCCGGTAAAAATTATTCAAAAGCGGAAGTAAACCAAACAACTTTAAGAATGTCAAAAGAAAACGGGCGTAAAACTTGGCAGACGGATACGATTATTTCTTGGAAACATTTTATCGGCACGTTCTTTTATGACTCGGCGGACATCAAAAAAGACGATAATAATACGGACACGAGAATTTCGCAAACGATTACCCTGCTCAAAAAGGATAAGGATGTGTACAGAAATGCGGGGAATATAATTCACACAAGGACGACTGTTAAAGATAACGCGTCCGGCTACGGCGGGTCTGTTTACGACACGATAATTTTTAACATTATCGACACCATGTTTTATAGAACCGATCGCAGCGTTAAAGTTAATAAACACAGCGCTATTGACTGGGACAGCGTTATTTACAACAAAAAGTTTGTAAACGCAAGAGACGACGGCACAGGAAAAATAATCCCGGATACGCTTTTACAAAGCGGAACTTCGTATATATTACCGCTTGATAAAGTTCCAAGTACGCGCGGGCTGAGGGCTGTAGGCGGAAAGAATAATTTGGGCGATTTTATGTACACATACGAACAGCCGGAAGAATCTAAACAATTTAAGGACACGCTCTCAATTTATCTCCGGATTGACAAAAATTCCTGTCAGCAAAACAACGTTTTGCATGTTTCTTCGCCGGCGATAAGGATTTCGTATAAAAAAATTTCGGATACTTCGCGTATATACATAAATATACCGTTCAAAGAAAAAAGCGTAATTTCATATTCACAGGATAATTTAGACGACGCGATTCCCGTAATTTCCGGCGGACTGCAAAGGTTGGCAAAGATTGATTTGAATCTATCCGATTTTTGGAAAGAGATAAATGAAGAACGGTATCTAACCATAGGAGCCGCGAATCTAACGCTTCCTTTGGATTCACGAACCGATTTCCCGTTTCAATACGGCGATTCGATTCCAATATACGTTATTGCTGATACGGCGAATATGACGCCGCAAGAACTATTTTCACTTTCCGGCAAAAGACGTATAAACTCAGCTCACATTAGACGAGATTCCATGTCGATAACAATTCCGCTCGCTTCAACGCTTATGGACTGCCTTTATGATTATAAAATTTACGAAAAGGACGCTCCGCCACACACATATTTATACTTATGGCTTGACGACAGGCGAATGGGAAGAATATATTTCAAACAAGAAAACGCCGTTGATTTTACTTATATATTACAAACAAGAAAAGGCGGATAGAAAATGAAAAAGAAATTTCTGATTTTAATAATCTTTGTAACTTTTTCATTTTCGCAGTCGCTTTTAGGATTTCGTTATCCTACAGGGATTTCTTATCCGTTAAGTACCGCATCCGCTAGAATCGCAGGAGCTGGGGCTGCGATAAAAGAGCCGTATTTTGTCGGTTCGCTCAACCCCGGAAATTTGGGGGCGATAAATCAATCGGTTTATTCTTTAGCGGTGAACGGTAATTATACGCGAGTTTATGAGTATGACGATTATGCGGATTTTTCAAGTTTTTCGCCGACATTTATCGGATTTGCGTTTCCTATGAGAAAAGCGGGCACAATCGGCGTAAGTTTTAAACAGAACGGCTCAAATAAATATTCTTACTCTGAAAATTCTCTTTTAATAAATTCAACTAAAGATACGGTTCCGATTATGCAAACTATAACGTTTGAAAATTATACGACATTTTCCGCATGGGAATTCGGATGGGGCATAGAATTGTTCAAAAAAATTTCAATAGGCGCAACATATCAAATAGGGCAATACAAAAATCGTTTTTGCAGAAGCAACGTGTTCAGAGACGCCAATGTATTTTCAGATGTCGATTCAATATACTACGATCAATTAAATTCCACTATCAGAGGCGGAGTTTTAGGACAATTCGGAAAATTGGGTTTGGGGTTAAGCGTAACATGTCCGGTCGCCGCAGATTTAAATTTTCATAGAACAATAAAAAGATTACAATATGTAAGCGGCGATTATAATGAAACGAGCGCACATGATAAAGCCGTTTTTGATACGACTTATCAAACACACTTTCCGGCGTCAGGCATTTTTGGCGTATCTTGGATTTTCAGCGAAAAACTCAAATTAGCGGCCGATGCGTCTATGACTTTCTGGAATACATATAAAACAGACGCTTGGCAGCTTTCGGATGAAACAAATTTGTTGTCAAACGCTTTCGCTATTTGTGCGGGAACGGAATTTATACCGCAGCCCAATTTGTTGTCTCCGCGTTATTTTCAAAAAGTAAGATACAGCGGCGGGTTAGCATTTCGTCAACTTCCGATAAAAGGCGATATGGAATCTTCTGTTTCGCTTGGAATGGGACTTCCGCTCGGCAGCAAAGGAATTTTGGATTTTTCCGTTGAAACCGGAATACGAAGAAGCGATATTGAAAAAAACATAAGAGAAAATTTTGTACGAATTAATTTCGGAATGAGCGGCGGTCAACAGTGGAAAAAAACAAACAATAACGTTTATTGATCCTTATTGATTATGAAAATAATTTTTACGCCGCTTAACCGCTCGGAAAACGCATATATCGACATAATGAAATCCGCTTATGAAATTGCCGGAGAATGTGAAATTGTTCATTTGCGCGGTATAAAAAACCTGTTTTGTGCGAAATTTATCGTCTTGAATTGGTATGAAAATATAACACCCTCAAAATTACTCACAAAAAAAATTTTTTGGTTTTCGCTTCGCTTTCTGACAATAGTTATTTTACGTCTCAACAGGGTAAAAATTATTTGGACGCTTCATAACAAAGAGCCGCATGGCGGACGTTTTGCCGGATTGTCGAAACTTATGATGAAAATTTTGGCGAACAAGTCGGATTTCATAATAATTCATTCGCAAAGCAGCCGACAAGTCGTGGAATATTTAACAAAAAACAATAATTTATCTCCAAAAACAGTATATGTTCCGCTTCCGAATTACTGTGGTCATTACGGAGAGATGCCTAAGAATTTGCAACTCGGCGATGAAAGATTGCAAATTTTATTCTTGGGCGGTATTCGAGAATATAAAAACGTCGATATTTTAATTGAAGTTGCAAAAAAATTAAATTTTAAAAATTTGCACCTGAAAATTATTGGAAAATGCAGTAAAAATTATTTTGAAGAATTGGAAAATTTAACGAAAGACACGGCTAATATTTTCATAAAAAACGAGTTTGTTCCCGATAATTTAATTCCAGAGTATATTTCAAGATGCCATGTTTTAGCCGCGCCTTACGATACAAAAACAATGTTAAATTCTGGAACGGCGATACTTGCGTTTTCATATAAGAGAACGATAGTTTCGCCTGCGATCGGAACGCTTGAAGACATAAAAGATAAATCTCTTTTCTTTGATTATTCGTATTCTTCTCGGGAAGAACACATTGAAAAATTATCGCAGGTTATTTCAAAAATTTATTACGAATACGAGGGGAAATATAACGATTTGCTGAAAATTGGAGAAAGGTGTTTTAGTCTGGTCAAAAAAAATAACGGCATTGAAGAAATCGTGCAAATACTGAAAGAGAAAGTGTTTGAAAAAATTGAAGAGGAGAAAAAATGAAAAAGAAATTACTTATTTTTGCAGCGTCTTTGATTATTTGTGTTTTCGGAACGATCCTGCTTTGGCTTACTTGCGGCAATTCAAATGATTTACGTGATTTGAGCGATTATTTTTTCTTATCGGGGGTGTTATTTTTACTCATTGGGATGATAATCGCGCTTGCGGCGACTTCGCGGCGGCACTATTACCGCCACGTTAAAGACAAATTAAAAGGAAAAGTTGAAACGGATTCCGCTTTTGAAAAAAAAGCGAAAGAGCGCAAAAATCGAATGTGGATTGGAATTTTTATAGCTTTAACGGGAATTGTCGCCGTTGCCGCAAGCGGATATATTGCCGCAAGAATTGGGTATTGAACATGAATTTTTAATCAAAATAAATTAATTCTTAATTATTTTATTGGGAATAATGTATATTAATAGTATAATGTCCATTGACGGAGAATCGGTTTATGAAAATAAAAAATGAAAAACGTGGTTTTACGCTATTGGAATTGATGATTGTGGTAACAATAATCGGAATATTGTCGACAACGGTTACCATAAGCATAAAAGACTATGTTCTTGAAAAAAAGGGCGAAGAAAAAGTAGTCGCTTTTTATAATCAATTGAAACTTATAAAAAGTTTTGCGTTGCGGGACAATGTTAGATATTTGGTAAAATTAAATCCCCATCCCGAAACCGCTTTTCAAATTTTCAAAGATGTTAAACCTTCAAACTATGAATGCGATCCTGATGAAGAAGCGACTTTATTCCCGGAACAAAACGATATCGCTAAAACGATTAAAATCGGTAAACCCGACGGGATGAGCGATTTTGATAATGCGGCGGCGTACGTTTCTTTTGACGTAAATGACGATATAAACGGCGATTGGAAGCAAGATTCTAATGTCGATAAGAATGAGAATAATACTATCGAAAAAAATGGAATTTTTACACCAGGAACATCGACAACTGTTACCAATAGCTTAATAATCTTTAAAAACGATGAAATCGGCTCAATAAATAAAGGACTTATTTATCTAAAAAATAATTCAATAAAAAGAATAGGTTACGCCATAGTTCGCCCAGAACACGATAATAACATAAGATTGTTTAAATGGAACGGCAACCGTTGGCTTGAATTGTAATATTCGGAGGAAATTTTATGAAAACTAAAAATAAAAAAAATACCGGAACTACGCTTGTCGAACTGATGATTTACATGATTGTCTCGTTGATTGTTATTACCGCAGCGTTTAAAGTTATCTCAAGAGCGACAACCGGCTATTTACATGGAAGATCTGTTGCAAAAGCGCAATACGGCGCCAGAGATTGCCTGACCGCTATGTCAAGAGATATCGCATCTATGGGGTACAAGGCGTATTTTGAATATGACGGCGATAAGCCGAATCGTAATATTGACAGCGTAGGCTATACAAGAACGGATTCGGTTGTCGGATTCGGCAGGCATACTATGACTGGAAACTCCGCCGCGTTCTTTTTTTATGACGGTGAAAACACAAAAAGCGATACGCTTGAATTTTTTAGAATAAGGACGAATGAAAAAGGTGAAAGAATCGCTAGAGAAAGAGTTAAATATTATCTTGACGAAGACAATAACGTTATAATTCGTGAACTATGGACAATGAGGCAAACCGCTAGCCACTTAATTTTCGGCGAATGGGGAATTCCGGATACTACATATATGGCGTCAAACATTGTCGCGTTGAATTTCAGGTTTAGCGAAAACGGCGACGACCTGTGGATTTCAAAATTTGATAACGCAAATCCGGTTACCGGTACGATAGTCAAAAGAAATAATGTTCGCAACGTTGAAATCGCCCTGCTCGTAAAAGGGCAAAAAAAAGGAAAAGGGATATACGGTCAAACGGAATATATTATAGGAGACAGGGTTCATAATACGTCTGACAACGAATTTATTCATCGTTTATACCGCCAAGTCGTAGAAATCCCAAACAATGCAAGAGGAAATTGACTTTTTACTGAAGATTTTGACTGGCGGATATAATCATTTCGTTTAAAGTCACGTGCTGTTTTCCATCTTTTTTAGCAAAATCAACAGACTCAATTCCCTCTTGAACTGAAACACCGGTTAATTTATCGTCAAGCGTAAAGATTTCTTTTTCTATACTCAATTTTATTTCTTGGGCGATATTTTTCGTTTCTTCTTGCGTCGTATTAAATAAAAACATACAAAATTCCTTTCCGCTTGAGCGAACTATTAAATCAAGCGAGCTTTTAGTATTATGTTTAAGAATTTTTACGCATTTTATAAGGAAAGAATCGCCGATTTGGTATCCGTATTTATCGTTAATTTCTTTGAAGTTATGAATATCGATAATTAATATTGATAACGGCAATTTATCTTCGACCGCTTGTTTCCAAAGTTCTTCCGCGTAGATTTGAAATCCTCGTCGATTAAAAAGTCCCGTAAGCGAATCAATTTGCCCAAACGCTTTCAGTTCTCTAACAAATTCATGATGTAATCTGTTTCTTGAAATCGTATAAACAAAAATAAGGATACAATTCGTTACATATACAGCTAAATATCTAAACGAAACTTCATGCGGATACTCATGGCCAAAATTCGGAATAAAGCATATTGATAACATTGATACGAATACAATCGAACAAAATATTATCGCCGCTTCTATTCCGGCCAAAACCGAAATAGAAGGAATGCAAAGTACCCATAATCCTTGAAACAGCCCGCTTCCTCCGGCATAAAACATCGAAACGAAAATCGAAAAAAGCGGAACTAAGACAAGTAACGTCGGGAAAAACATTCCGGGGCTTCTACTCATTAAAATAAAACTTACGATAAAAGGCAAAGTAATCCCAAATAAACGGAACAAATATTCCGATACAATTCCTGTTTCTTTATAAGTATATGAAGAAAATGAAATCGTCATTATTATACCTAGAAAAATCGTTGTTTTTAGCACTGCGCGGCGAAGATTCTTATCCGCCAACCCCACTACTTCAGAATGACCAAACGCGCTTTCATACAATAATTTCGTTGTTCTGCTCATATTTGCCTCTCTTTTGTTAAATTACGTTTTATTCTATTTTACTCGACCTTTTCATCGCGCAAAATTCTCCGCACATTGAACAAACATCGCTGTTTTCACCGCTTAATTCCATTGATTCCCTATAACTGCGCGCCTTTTCTTTGTCAATGCTCAACTCGTAAACTTTTTCCCAATTCAATTCCTTTTTCGCTTTGGAAATCGCGTTATCTCTTGCAACGGCGTCCGGTCTTCCTTTTGCCAGATCCGCCGCATGGGCGGCGATAACCGAGGCGATAACTCCTTCTTTTACGTCTTGCAAAGACGGCAGCCGCAAATGTTCCGAAGGAGTAAGATAACACAAAAAATCCGCACCCGCAAGTCCTGCAAGCGCTCCGCCGATTGCGCCGGAAATATGGTCGTATCCCAAAGAAATATCGGTTACAAGCGGTCCCAAAACATAAAAAGGCGCGTTTCTGCAAAGACGCTTCTGAATTTGAATGTTACTGACAACCTGATTAAGCGGAACGTGTCCCGGTCCTTCGACGAAAACTCCTACGCCTTTATCCCTTGCACGATCTACTAATTCGCCCAAAATTGATAATTCCTCAATCTGTACTCTGTCCGTAGAGTCGGCGGTCGCACCCGGACGAAACGCGTCTCCCAAAGAAATCGCAACATCGTACTCTTTGAGGATATCAAGCAATCGGTCGTATTGTTCGTAGAGCGGACTTTCTTTTCTGTTGTAATGAATCCATTCCATAATTATAGTACCGCCCCGCGACGTCGCACCGGCAAGCCGCTTTACTTCGTGAAACCTGTTTACCGTCTGTTTGGTCACTCCACAGTGAATCGTCAAAAAATCCACGCCTTGCCGACAATGGTCACGGATTGTTTCAAACATATCGTCGGCGGTTAAGTCCAGAACGGATTTTCTTGCTTCTTTTGCTTGAAAAACCATTTCGTAAAGCGGAACCGTACCAACTACGGCAGGACATTCTTTTATAAGCTTTGTGCGCATTTCTTTTAAATTGCCCGCCGTTGACAAATCCATTATCGCGTCCGCTCCGTATTTCACAGAAATCCGCATCTTTTCCAACTCTTTCTCAATATCTGTTTGTGAAGAGGACATTCCTATGTTCGCATTGATTTTTATTTTTGTTTCCTCACCCAAAACGAGCGGCTTTATGTTTCTTAATTTATTTTTGACGACAACAATACTTCCGTCGGCAATCTTTTTTATTATCGCTTTGACATCAATATTCTCTTGTGCGGCAACGATTTTGAGTTCGTCGGAAATTAAATTTTTTCTTGCCTGTTCAATTCTTGTCATTTAACCCTGCTTTTGTACGAAAGTTTTCAGAAAATATAATACTTTCCAGACGAAATATGCGGAACAAAATCCTCTTTTTTTATTAAGATGTAAAAATGTGATTTATCGCCTTACAACCCGTTTTACAAAACTGAGTAATTTTTAAATGAAACATCAGGAATAAAATTATTATTTTGCAATTTGTTTTCTCCAAACAGTGCGGTTTTAAATCCCAACTCGTTTGCTTGAACCAAATCCTCGATATTTTGAGAAACAAATAAAGTATTTTGCGGAAGAATTTGTAGATCATAAAGCGTGTCGAACAATTTTTGATGTAAAACGCCGCTCTGTTTTGTCATTTTAAAATCGTAAGAGAAAAAACACAAATCGTTGTCAAATAAATCCTTGTAATCGTCGCAAACTTCGTCTTCACGAAGATAAAGCGACAATTCCATAGTAGTATAAAATTGCGTATTTGCTAAAAGCCCCAATTTAACTCCTTTTCTTTTCAATTCAAAAAGTCTGTTTGCACAATTTTCAAAAATCGACGAACGTCCAAAAGAATAAAAATGGAAAAAATACGCTATGCATTTTGCAAAATCTTCACGCTCGCCTATGATGTATTTGCCTATTTCGTAGCCGTTTCGACACAGAATAGACAGTATAAGATTCCAAATCTCGAAAACCTGCGGTTCGTAAAACTTTTTTTTGTTTACCTCGCCTCTCTCACTTAACATCAACAAAAGTCCTGTGTAAAAATTTGCAAGAGTAATATTCGGCGGCAATGTATTATCTATTTTTTTTAACGTTTTTGTAAATCCGAATTCCTGAGCGGTCTTCAAGAAAACATTTAACTGGTACTCGTTTTTTTCATCTTTTAGCCGAGAAATTGTAGGACAATAGTTTATTATAGTTCCGTAAATATCAAAAATCGCAGCTTCTATATTTTTTAATTTTTCTATATTATTTTTATGCGGCATAGTATAAGGCGTATTGCCTTGTAAGATAATTTTCGGCTCTTTTTTATGCAATTCTGTTGCGTATTCCGCTACTATTGACACTAATTTATTCCTTTCCGAGTGATTTTGAAACTAAATCTACTAAATTCCATATGCGATAAACTATTTTTATAAAGAAAGGCGATTTTATGAGAAAAAAATTTGTGATTATTGCCCCAGACACCGATTGTGCAAAAACGATTACGACAAGCGGACTTTTAACATCTGCGATAAATAAAAAAATCAGATCGATTGCATCAAAACCCATACAAACCGGCTGTAGTGACAGGCGTTCCAAAGATTTGGACTTTGCTTTCAGTACGGCAAAATTGAACGTCTTA
The DNA here is from genome assembly GCA_031254455.1 of Chitinispirillales bacterium. Taxonomy (NCBI): domain Bacteria; kingdom Pseudomonadati; phylum Fibrobacterota; class Chitinispirillia; order Chitinispirillales; species Chitinispirillales bacterium. The sequence continues at coordinate 11,191 of JAIRUI010000035.1, forward strand.
ACAGAAATTTACGAAAAATTGGTTTTGTGCAAACTAAAAACTCCATCCTCTCCGCTCCTTGCGTCTCAATTGGAAAATATCAGTATTGATTGGGACGAAATTGTAAAAAAAATTATAGAAGTTTCAAATGATTACGATTTGTTTTTTATTGAAACCGCCGGCGGAATTTATACCCCGATTACGTGCGGCAATTTAGGTTTACAAAAATCTTTCATATATAAGTATGGAACAAATGCGGATTTTGCGAAGGCGCTAAAATGTCCGGTGTTATTATCGATCCCTAATCGTGTCGGAGCAATTTCTTTGGGGGTTATGACTGTAAACTGCGCAAAAGAACACGGATTACAAATCGCCGGAGCAATTTTTTCACAGACTGTGGAGCCAAAAACAGAAACGGATATTGCAATATTGAGAGACAATGTCGAAACATTTCAATATATGACAGGCGTAAAAGTTTTGGCAAACGTTCCTTTTATAAAAAATATTGAGAATAAATCGCTTGCGATTTATTTTGATTACGCTATTGATTTTTTGATTAACATGTGATATGTTTGAGGATTTATGATAGATTTGCAATTTGATAAAAAGCATTTATGGCATCCTTATGCGCCGGCGATAAATTCAGCGAAAGTTTATCCGGTTTTGTCGGCGAATGGCTGCAAAATATATTTGGATACGGGCGAGGAGTTGGTTGACGGAGTTGGATCTTGGTGGTCGGCCATTCACGGATATTCACACCCTATACTTGTCGATGCGCTATCAAATCAGGCAAAAAAAATGAGCCATGTTATGTTTGGAGGACTGACGCATTCACCGGCGATTGAGCTCGGGAAAAAACTTCTTGAACTTCTTGGAAAGAATTTTTCACATGTATTTTTTGCAGACGGCGGCTCGGTGGCTGTAGAAATTGCAATGAAAACGGCGATTCAATATCAGTGCAACAAAAATTTGTATAAAAAAACAAAATTTCTTTCTTTTAAAAACGCATATCACGGCGATACGGGGCTGGCTATGTCGGTTTGCGATACTACGGACGGAATGCACTCGACTTTTATTAACGTAATACAAAAGCAAATTTTTGCGCCTGCGCCGCCGCTTGGATTTAGTGCGGAAATCACTGACGACGACTTTTTGCCAATATTAAAAATCGTTCAAAAAAAACATCGGGAAATTGCCGCCGTAATCATTGAACCTATTGTACAATGTGCGGGTGGAATGAGAATTTATTCACCGAAATTTCTAAAAAAAATCCGTGAATTGTGCGATGAATACAACCTGATTTTAATATGTGACGAAATTGCAACCGGATTTGGAAGAACCGGTGTAATGTTCGCTGTTGAACACGCAGACATTACACCGGACATAATTTGCGTCGGCAAAGCGCTTACCGGCGGGACAATGACGCTTGCGGCTATGGTTACGACCTCAAAAGTCGCTCAGACCGTATGTAAAAATAATATGCCGCTTATGCATGGACCGACGTTTATGGCAAACCCCTTAGCCTGTACTGTTTCAAGAGCGAATTTGGACTTATTGACAAGTTGGGATTGGCAGGAAAAAGTGAAAAATATAGAAAATTATTTGAACGAAAATCTTAAAAGTTTATCAAACAATCTCAACGTTGCCGACGTAAGAGTTTTAGGCGCAATGGGAGCGATTGAAATGAAAGAAAAAATAGATGTCTCTAAATTTCAAAACGACTGTATTTCACGGGGTGCGTGGATTAGACCTTTGGGAAAGGTAGCATACGTTATGCCGTCTTTTGTTATATCTTACGAAGAGTTAAAAACTCTTACGGATGCATTGAAATTTGCAGTTTTGCAAAGTTAAAACAGAATTGACGATTCGATTTTTCGCGAGTTTTCTGAAATAGCGCTAAAGTTTACCGTTTCACAATTTTCTCCTAAAACGTTTTTAAACATTTGCGCCCATTCGACAAAAACAACCGAATTTTCATTTAAATATTCATCAAATCCTATTTCAATAAATTCTTCGGCGTTTTTTATTCTGTAAAAATCGAAATGATGTATGGTAAAATTTTTTGTTTCGTATGAATTAACTATTGAGAAAGTGGGGCTCAATACGGAAATTTCAGGATTTAATTCTGACAAAACTCCTCGAATAAACTCGGTTTTTCCGCAACCGACATTACCGTTCAGTGCAAAAATCTGTCCTTTTTTGAGCGATTTAGCTAATTTTTTGCCAAAATTTCTGGTATCGGATACTGAATCGCTTATTATTTCAAACATTACAAAATTTCTGCATTTTCGTTTTGTTTAGTGCGAAATATGGCGAAAGGAACTATTGATTCTTCAAGCGATACGCCGCCGCGTTCAAAAAAATACAACTGTTTTTTCATATTGTCGTAGTAACTTCCGTGTCCTGTAAAGCAGTAATTCCCACGCAAAACGTTGAAAGATGTGTTTTCATTTTTGGAAGGCAAACCGTACTCTGCAGGGTTGGCGACATAGTATCCTGTACGCGTATCGCTAAACATAAATTCTCCGCTTCTAAACCGCATATTCGAATATCCGCTGTGTTTTCCGTAGTGATCGGCGGACGACGAACATAAAATATTACCGGCGCTGGAAGTTAAGGCGACTGTAATGTTATTTTCGCACATGAGTTTTAATAATTTATAAAAGTCGGATTTTTCAAACCACATTGATGTCATGTCTCTAAATGCTTTACCGCTTGAAATCATATCCCGCATAATTTTATTCTGCTTGTTCAACGAAATCAAATCAAGAAAATCTGCAAAAATTATACTGAAATTATTTTCTTTTAACATTCGCGAAACAATGTCCTCACAACTTGTATTGTCTTTCAGAATATTGTAAAACGAAACATTTTTTTCGCAATTCAATCTCTTCAACCCGAACCTTGCCGTCTCTTCCCATACGTTGGAATTGCTTGAAAGCGCTTCCCATAAATCAGGACGCTGGGAAGCAAAATCTTTCGGCAGAAGCCCTGTTAAAAGTGAGGAAAGCGCATGTGGAAGCGTCGTAGGAACTGTCGATAAATAAAAGCATATCTCGGAACACCGAAATATTTTTCTCAAAAACCTTTGAATGACAACGAATTGACAAAGTTGTAAAGAGTCAAAAATTACTAATGCAAATTTTTCGTCTTTTTTAATTTCCGGCAAAATATGTTTTTCAAGAAGTTCATTTGCAATCACAGGTTTACCGTCCACATGTGGATTTATTAACCAGCCCGGATAATTCTGCATCAAAAAATCCGCAAATTTTTCATTCGCTTCAATTTTTTGCGTATAATGCTTTTGTCGTAACGTTTCATCTTCTATCTCTTGAGTATCCAATTCCATTTTTACAATCTGTTGATAAATTTTTACCCATTCCTTGTATGTAACATCGCTTTGTAATTTCGCTCTTATTTCGGAATAGTTTTTTACAAATGCATTTTTCACCTGATTTGACAATATTTCTTGAGAACCCAGCAATTTTTTGCAAACCGTCAGTATTTGACTCGGATTTACCGGTTTTGTCAAGTATCCGTCGATTTTTTTTCCTATCGCCCGTTCCATCACGTCCTCTTCTTCGCTTTTCGTGACCATAACGACCGGCAAATCGGGTAAAAATTCTTTAATTTCGTTCAAAACCGAAAGCCCGTCCTTTCCGGGCATCTGTTCGTCAAGTAAAACAATATCGTACAAATTGTGATTTTTGTGCAACGCCGATAAGCCGTCATAACCACTGTATAAAGGAGTTACACTGTAACCGCGCGCCTCTAAAAACATAATGTGAGCTCGAAAAAATTCAATCTCGTCGTCAATCCATAAAATATTTTTTCTCTGCATAGCGTAATCCTTCCGCTTGCAAAATAATCAATTGCAAAACGATTTTGCAAATATTTTAAGCAGATTTGTCATTTTTGGCGGACATTTGCCGAATTTCCCGCGTTTGGCTAATTTCAAAACCGTTTGCCGTGCCATACCGTTCAATATTATCCGCTTTTTTATCATTGTTCGATGCGTTTGCATCTTTTGTTTCATGTTTTTTATCGTCATAGGACGAATATACATCTTCTACTTCGCAGTTTTGAGTTGGGTATTCGAATTCGGCTTCGGATTTTTCATTCTTTTCCCTGTCTATTTCGTATTCGTTTGGAATTTTACCGTATCTGTCCGATTTTACAAAGTCGATAAATTCGCTCAACATCGCCGCGGCTCTCACATCAATCCATTGAATATCGCCATATTTGTTTGAAGAGGCACTTTTCATTTCAGCCGCGAACTGCGACATTTTCATTATATGAACCATTCGCGCTTCGTCTTTCGTTTTACAATTTTCAAGCGCTTTGCGATATTCTTCGCGCTCTTTTTGAATTTTCAACGCTTTCTCATACATACTTGGCGCATTATTTCTTAAATATTCCATATCGTCGGAAGATAATTTTCTTCCCTGTTTCAGTTTTGATAAAATACTTTCTAGCCTTACGGTTTTATAGTTATCGTTGTTTTGTTTCATAAATATCGAAAAATATTTTTCTTTTTCTCCAAGCATTCGTCGCTGCGCCTGACTTTGCTTGGACAGCATGGAAACGTAACCGCTTATGCTGGTTATCCCGTTGATATTCATAGTAAATCCTCCCGTTATAAATATCGGTAAAAACGGGACGTACTTTATAGCGTGTTCCCGCTAATTACAGTATCAATCGCCATAGCAAAAAAGATAAAGCCCGAAAATACACAATCCAACTTATCGTAGCGCGTAAAAATCTTGCGAAATCGTTTCAAGCCCCCAAAATATTTTTCGTTTGAACGGGCTGTTGACTCGCATCGTCATCAATTTAGTAGAAAAGCTGATGATATAGTTTCATTTTCTTCTACTGATGTTGAAATTACACTATTTGATAATTCTCAAGATGCACATAATGTCAATAAGTTGAATTCAAAAAGCCAAGAATAATCGGCTTTTTAGAAATTTATTATTAGAGGCAGGATTTTTTCTGCCTCTTTTTTATTTGCGGCGGATAGTATTTTCTAAAAAATAGATTAATTAAAGTGAGGAGAAAACGCAAAACTTTTTGTTCTTAACTTATCTTGAACACATATTATTAACTATCGCTATTATCACTGAAACCGTCGCTGCTATGTGTCTGAAATCAAGCGGGCGGCTTACAAAATTGTTACCGTCGATATTTGTAATAAAATGAAAAAAAATATTCTTTTTTATCCACGGGGTTACGATAATTCGATCCAAAAAATTCGAATAAACGAATTAACCGGACTTATGCCGCCGTTAGGACTTGCTTCAATTGCCGCCGTTATCAGGCAAAAAGGGCATGAAATTCAATTGATTGACGCATGTGCGCATCTGAAAGTTACAAATTCTCAGTGGGCTGAAAAACTTGCCGCCGCCAAACCTGATTTTGTGGGATTTAGTGCGACAACGCCATCGTTCAACGACGCTTACGACGTTTGTAAAAAACTTAAAGAAATTGCACCGGAAATAAAAACCGTTTTCGGTGGAATTCATGTTTCGGCTCTTAAAGAAAGGATTTTACAAAATTATTCTGCGATAGATTTTATCGTTGTCGGCGAGGGTGAGTTTGCCTTTTGCGATATTATCGACAGCAAAAAAACAGAAGAAATACCGGGAGTTTTTTCACGAATAGACAAAAGTATCGTAGGCGGTAAGCCGCAGTCGGCGAAAACTCTTTGCAATATGGACGATTTGCCGTTTCCGGCATACGATTTAATTGATGGGTTTCCAAAAAAATATAATATGGCTCTTTTCAGTTATCCGCAGTTTCCTACAGCTAATATAATCAGTTCACGCGGCTGTGTTTATCATTGCAGTTTTTGTGACCGTTCGGTTTATAAAACAAGCTTTCGTTGGAATTCGCCGGAATATACTTGTGATTTGGTTAAATATCTTTCGCAAAATTTTGGGATAAAACACATTATGTTCTACGATGATTTATTTACGCTTAACCGCGAAAGAGTTAGCAAATTATGTAAATTATTAAGAACAAAAACTCCAAAAATTACATTCAACTGCATCGTGCGTATAGGACACATTGACAAAGAATTAATTGCAGAATTGAAATCAGCCGGCTGTTGGATGGTTCATTGCGGAATTGAATCAGGAGATCAGGAAACATTAAATAAACACAAAGAAAATTTATCGCTTGAACAAATTAGAAACGACGTTGAAATGCTTCACAAGTCTGGATTGTGGGTCAAAGGCTTATTTATGATGGGTTTCCCGTCTGAAACGGAAGAGTCGTTTCGTAAAACAATTGATTTTGCCGTTTCTCTTCCACTCAAAGATGCGAATTTAACGTCATTTACTCCGTATCCGGGCGCTCCGGTTTACTGCGAAATTGAAGAACACGGCGAATTTGACAAATCTCCGAGAAATTGGAATAATTGCGACTGCGTAATGCCCGTTTTTGTGCCTTACACAATGAAATCCAAAGAGAAAATGAGTGAGTTGTACGGCGAATTTATACGAAAATTTTACAACCGTCCGTTCGCTTACGGAGTGTATAACAAAATGTTTATTCAATGCCCGCATAGTTATTGGCGGCTGCTAAAAAATTTGCCGATTTACCTTAAATATGCCACACAAATGAAATTTAGATGAATGGAAAATTAGATGAATGGAAAAAACGTGAAAGAAATTATAATGATTGTAATAATTATGGTTTTTATGTCTATAAAAACCGTGTTTGCACAGCAACTCTTTTTAAGCAATAATTTTTCCGATTCACTTTCGGCTTTACAAACAAAGAAATTAAACTCACTCACGAAAAATATTTTTTTGGGCTGTAAACATAACGATCCGCTCGGAAACGAATTACACCTGAAAATTTGTGACGCGGCAAAAAGAATTTATAATTTTGCCGCCTACTTGCTTAGAAAAGAAATCGCCGACAAAGAAATTATTGAAGAAATAAAACTGCGAAATGCGGCGTTTTTTGATACGATTGTTTACGAAACTGTTCCGTCGTCGATAAAAATTAGCGGAGATGAAAATTCTCCAGTTGAAATTACCGTGTTTATCGGCACAAATTGCCCAAATTGCAAACAAATACTCGTTCCGCTTTACGAACTGTCCAACGGGGTTCTAAAAGGAAAAATTAAAATTTCGATGAAGCCGCTTTATCGCCAATTGGGCGACATTGCGCTTGTTGCGGCAAACGAGCAAAATAAATCGTGGGAATTACTGCGTACTTACGCAGGTACAAACGATGGGATTAACGCAGATAATATTAACGATTTTTTCTACGAGGCGCGAATAGATAAAAGTCGAATTTACAAAGAAATGAGTGACACGAATAAAATTTATTCGATTCTTTCACAAAATTATGAGGAAGCCAAAAAATGTAAAATGAATTTTACCCCGCATTTGCTTTTTAACGGAATAGTTTACGAAAGCGATGCTAATTTACGCTGGATCATCGACTTTGTCGAGTGGCGGTCGTCTTCTTTTTTTCGGTAAATATTTTTTCATTTTTTCCAAAACGTCGTCAAAATCAATCGGCTTCCCTACGTGGTCGTTCATACCGATAGCAATACATTTCTCAATGTCTTCTTTGAATACGTTTGCGGTCATTGCAATTATCGGAATACTTTTGGCTTTATCAATGTTTTTCATCGCCCTTATGCGCTTGGTAGCTTCATAACCGTCCATTTCAGGCATTTGAAGATCCATAAAAATCAAATCGTATTTGTCTGAAGATTCCGCAAACATTTCAACCGCTTCCAAACCGTTTTCCGCACAGTCGATTTTCAAAAGCGTAGGCTCGAAAAGCGCAAGCAATATCTCGCAATTAACTTTCATATCTTCCGCAAGCAAAATGCTATAGCCGGTAAAAATCCCGTTGTATTTCGATAGTTCTCCGCCTGTATTCCGCTCAATTTCCAAAAATTCGTTCAAAATGTTCATAATTGCCGATGGAAACAACGGTTTTGTCAAAAATTTATTCACCCCCGCTTTCTTTGCGACTTTTTCAATGACGCCCAATTCGGCGGACGAAATCATAATCACAATCGTTTTGCCGCGGCTGACATACCCGCCTTCACGCAACTTTTCCGTCAATTTTATGCCGTCGATTTCAGGCATCCGCCAATCTACAAAATAGAAATTATAAGCGCCTTTTTTCTTCGTAATTTCAAGCGCCTCGCTACCGCTTGCTGCAATGTCGCAGCCAATTCCGAAGTTTTGCAAAATTTCCTGAAAATACATCAAGACGCCAGGATCGTCGTCCACCGCCAAAATTTTGACGTTGTTCCAATTTACACCGCGCAAATTATTTTCAAACGAGTCTTTTTCTCCACGTTTTAATTTGATTAAAAAAGAAAAAGTCGAACCTTTGCCGGGTTCAGATTTTACCCAAATTTTCCCACCCATTAACTCGACTATATTTTTGGAAATAGAAAGTCCAAGTCCTGTGCCTCCAAACTTGCGTTTAGTGTGCGCTTCGGCTTGTTGAAACGGCTGAAATAGAATTTTCTGTGTTTCAGGATTTATGCCTACACCGGTATCGCTAACTTGAATTTGTATAGTACAAATATCGTCTTCTTCACCCAAAAAGCGCGTATCCAAACGAATCAAGCCTTTTTCTGGAGTGAATTTAACCGCGTTTGAAAGCAAATTGGTTATAACCTGCGCAATACGCTGGTCGTCACCAATGAGATTTTGTGGAATAGATTTGTCTATTCGTACGGTAAATTCTTGTTGCTTTTCGCTTACTTTGAAATTTATGAAGTCCGAAATGTGCTGCAACATTTTTTCAAAAGAGAATTCTACAGGCGATAGTTCAAATTTATTCGCCTCTATTTTCGACATATCTAAAATATCGTTGATAACGCTGAGCAAATGTTTTGACGCATTTTCTATCTTTAAAAAACAGTAGTCCTTTCTTTCGATGTCGGCCGAAGTTTTTCCGATTGCGGTCATACCGATAACGGCGTTCAAAGGTGTGCGCAATTCGTGGCTCATATTGGATAGAAACGTACTTTTGTGCTTGTTTTCTATATCGGATTTGTTTTTGGCGGCATTGGTGCTAATCAAAATGGTAATAAGCACTGAGGCAAATCCAAAGCCTAGCAATCCAAGTAACAGCGCCATCTTGCTGATGTTGTAGTAGTATGAGGCTTTCGGCGTTAAAGTCCCTATGTACCAGCCGTTAGGAAGTTTTCTAAAAAAAACTATGGCGTTTTCGCCTTTCCAGGTTATTATCTTCTCTTCCGAAATTTTCTCTTTATTTATCATATCGTCCTTAAATTTTGAAAGAGGAATGATTGGATCGCTCATTTTCTTTTTAATAAATTCAGGATTGGGATGGACAATAAACGTCAAGTCCTGACTAATCAGCATACCGTGAGTTTCTTTTTCCATAGCGGTGTTGACGATTTTATTTCCTATGTAATTCATTTTCACGTCAACGCACACAACGCCCAAAAGGCCGCCTTTATCGTCATAAATACAGAGAGAATACGTCAAAATAATATCATCAATCGTTTCGTCTCCGTACGATAATGTTTCGGCGACACTGTCGCCTGCCGCTAAGGCTGCTTGGTACCAAGGGCAATCTGTCGGTGAAAAGTTATCGGGTAAAATCTCGTTGGATCCTTTAAGAACGACAGGTTTGCCAAAACAATTTTCAATATAGCCGTAAAGTCCACTGTGGAGTGATTTGCCGCCCTCGTTTAAATACATATATCGGCACATATTCATAGTATAAGTTTGAAGTTCGTCCGCGTTAACATAATGCTGTTGTATCATATTGCGAATGGTTTGAGCAAAGTCGTTCAGCATTATTTTCGATCCCAGTAAGTCATACATGGTTTGAGATTCTATAAAGTCAAGTGTGCTCTCCGCATTGCGTACCAAATTCTCTCGAACGTCTCTGCTCATAAAAGTGTAACTCAATACGACCATTGCCAAAAACGCAAGTGCCGTAAAAAACAACTGCACAATTAGAATAACGTTTGATTCCATTTCTAACACGCGTGTGCGCTTTTTAGACATTAGTCACCTTCCTTTTTTAGGTAAATATTTTTTCATTTTTTCCAAAACGTCGTCAAAATCAATAGGCTTCCCTACGTGATCGTTCATGCCGATGGCAAGACATTTCTCAATGTCTTCTTTAAATACATTCGCGGTCATTGCGATTATAGGGATGTTTTTGGCTTTATCAATGTTCATAGTTCTTATGCGCTTGGTAGCCTCATAGCCGTCCATTTCAGGCATTTGAAGATCCATGAAAATCAAATCGTATTTGTCTGAAGATTCCGCAAACATTTCAACCGCTTCCAAACCGTTTTCCGCACAGTCGATTTTCAATAGCGTCGGCTCAAAAAGCGCAAGTAAAATTTCACAATTTATTTTTACGTCTTCAACCAACAAAATATGATAATCTGCAAAAACGCCGTCCGGTTTGGACGTTTTTTCATCGGCTTGCTGTTGTTCGACACCTAAAAATTCATTTAAGACATCCATAATTTCCGAAGAGAACAGTGGTTTAGTCAAGAATTTATCAATGCCGGCTTTTTTCGCTTTTTCTTCGATGACGCCTAATTCGGCGGATGAAATCATAATTACAACAGATTTCTCGCTGTCGGCGTACCCGCTTTTTTTCAACTCGGCAATCAATTTTATACCGTCCATTTCAGGCATTTGCCAATCCAAGAAATAAATGTTATACGCACCTTTTTGTTTTGCAATTTTCAGCGCCTCTTCGCCGTTTGAGGCAGTATCGCAGTTTACTCCGTATCTTTGCAAAATTTCCTGGAAATACGTTAAAATTACAGGGTCGTCGTCAACAGCCAAAATTTTGACGTTACTCCAATTTACACCGCGCACAACACTTTTCGATTCGTCTTTACCGCACTTCAATTGAGCCGTAAAAGTAAAAGTCGAACCTTTATCGGGTTCGGATTCAAACCAAATTTCTCCATTCATTAATTCAACGACGCTTTTGGAAATGGAAAGTCCAAGCCCCGTGCCGCCAAACTTGCGCGTAGTGCTTGATTCCGCCTGTTTAAATGGATCAAACAAGGTTTCCTGCTGTTTTTTGTCGATACCGATACCCGTGTCGCTAACACGAATCTGTATAGTGCAAAAGCCGTCTTTTTCGTCAAAAAAACGTGCATCCAAGTGTATAGAACCTTTTTCCGGCGTAAATTTCACTGCGTTTGAAAGTAAATTTGTAATTATTTGCGCTAAACGCTGGTCATCGCCTACCAGTGTTTTTGGAATGAATTTGTCAATTCGCACCGTAAATTTCTGCTGCTTTTCGCTTACTCTGAAATTTATAAAATCTGCAACGCGTTTAAGCATTTTTTCAAAAGAAAATTCAACCGACGAGAGCTCAAATTTGTTTGACTCAATTTTCGACATGTCAAGAATATCGTTGATAATGCCGAGCAAATGTTTTGATGCATTCTCTATTTTTGAAAAACAATAATCCTTTCTTCCGATGTCGCAAGAGTTTTTTCCGATTGTGGTCATGCCGACTATCGAATTTATCGGAGTTCTTATTTCGTGACTCATATTAGACAAAAATTCACTCTTCGCTTTACTTGCGGCGATCGCTTTCTTTAGCGACTCTTTTGACTGCGAATTATAAAGCTCGCGCATAATAACGTTGGAAACCGCACTTGCCGCCGTGGCTGCGAACTTTATTTCGCTTTCCGTCCAAACACGGCTGGAATTGCACTGTTCTACGTTTAAAAAACCCCAAAGTTTTCCCTCAATGTAAATCGGTGATAACACGAATCCGCCTATGTCTATGCTGGCAAATTCTTTAAATTCCTCATATTCGCTTTCTGCGGCAAATTCACAAACGACAGGCGGCATAATTGCGTTAGTGTCCGACAGTTTGACAGGGAAGTATTTTGTAAAAAAATCCATAAACTTAAACGAAACGGCAAGGAGTTTCGGTGCGTCTGCCGCATACCATATGTTTTTGATGTGAACGACATTGTTTTCTCTGTCGGTGGCGACGATGACAACTCGCGATACGTTCAAACAATTCCCGATTTTTTCTATCGTGTCTCTCAAAAGTTCGTCTATCTCGGCGTTTCCGATAAGTTTTTTCATTATTTCAGACGTCACGACTTGTAATTTCAGGCGGTTGCTGAGTTGTTCGTTGACTTTTATTATTTCTTGTTCCATTTCGGCGCGAATTACGGTATTAGTGCACAAAAGTGCGGCGGAGCGCATAATTTCAACATCGCTTTCCTCAAAAAAACGCTCGTTTTGACGGTCCTCAAAAAGCACAAATCCCCAACACGAGCCGCCGATAAATATCGGTGTAAAAAACGTCGATACGCAACCCAGCGTTTTTAATGTCTCATACTCCCGTCCCGTAGTAAACCGTGCAGGAGTATTTATTTCCCCGCCGTTCGTAAAGACTTTCGCCCATTTAGGAGCAAGTTGAGCGTAAGACGCGTCTTCAAGCCCTTTTGTAGGTTTTGATGTTCCGCCCGCTTCTCTATCCCAACGATATACCTGCGCTCCATGTAATCCGTCTGATTTTATGGAATTACGCCAAACAGACACTCTGTCTAGATTCAGGGCGTCGGCAATCAATTTTATGCCCTCGGTCATTGTTATTTCAAACGATATTTCGTTTCGCGATAAGAATAAAACAGACATTTTGTTGAGAATGGTAGTCATTTTTTCACGTTTTTCAAGTTTTGCTATTGTTTCATTGGTTACATTGGTAGATTCCATCCTTATAACTGCGTTTGCGCACACTCTTGCCGCAGCGCGAAACAAATCGTTACAATCATCACAAAAACGACGTTCTTTTTTATGGTCTTGGAAAGTGATGCCTCCCCAAAATTCGCCGTGCGTAAAAATCGGCACTATTAATATCGACTTTATATTGAAACGGTTTAAAAAATTCAATTCGTCTTCAGACGCTTCGTTAAGTTGTAAATTTATACAGTCGTTTTCGGACAAAACAGAAAGCCAGCGTACCAGCATCGCGGAATGGGAAACGATTTTCATGTCTTCGTTCAAAAAAGTTGTTCCGCCCGCCGCTCTATCCCAACGATAACTTTGTCTAAGGCGCTTACCTTCATTCGTATCAAAAAAACGATAAACGACAATCCTGTCCAATTCCATCGCATCCGCTAACGGTTGAAGTCCGACACTCATTAAATCGTCGAAATTTTCTTTCTCATGTGCGACTAAAATCTCAACTTCTTTGTTCAAAGCGCTCGTAAGAACACAACGGCGCACGGCAGTGTCGTCGTTTCGAAAAGATGTTTTTTCCGGGGGAAAAAACGGTAATCTAAAAAAAATATTTGTTATTTTTTTTGAGTTCGGCATTGCAAAAACCTCATGATTTCTGAACTAAAGTTAAAGAGAAATTACTTTTTGCGCTTGTATTATAGTACTTAAATTTCTTATCCTTTTCATTTTGCGGCAAAAATTATTTTTGTATAAAAATGGTTTTGTAGTTTTGTATTTCGGGGATGCTTTTATGAAATGCCCTTATTGCTTAAATGAAGATGAAAGTCGAGTTGTGGATTCACGTTCAAGTCGTGACGGTAACGCAATTCGCCGTCGGCGTGAATGTGAAAAATGCAACAAACGCTTTACGACTTACGAATATGTAGAGAAAATGAATGTAATTGTAGTAAAACGCGATTGTCGCCGCGAGGATTTTAACATACAAAAATTGCGTAAAGGAATAGATATCGCTTGTACAAAACGTCCCATCAGTATTGACGAAATATCATCTCTTGTAGATAGAGTCGCAAAAAAAACCGAAAGTTTGAACAAAAACGAAGTGGAAAGTTCGGAAATAGGAAACATAGTTATGGATGAATTGTATCTTTTAGACCAAATCGCCTACATAAGATTCGCTTCGGTTTATCGCGATTTCAAAACGGTTGAAGAATTTGTAAAACAAATATCAACGCTGGTTCAATGAAAAAAAATACAATAATTATAATAGTTATGATTTCGGTGGGATGCACGTTTTCTGCGCAATTTGATTCGCTCGTTTTAAGCATAATAAATTCATCCGGACATAGATCGCAAAATATTGGATTTGAAGTGCGCAGAGTCCGTGACAATCAAAAAATTGCAGAGCTCAATTCCGACAGTGCGATGATTCCCGCTTCTTTGCAAAAATTATTCACCGCCGCCGCGGCTTTTGACAAATTGGGAACGATTTTTAAATCTGAAACGAAAATTTATGCGGAAAATTTTGATAAAGTTTCCGGAGAAATTAAAGGGAATATGTACATCGTCGGCGCCGGAGACCCTGGAATCTCAGCGCAGCGACTTTGGCTTATGACACAGCATCTACGCCACTGTGGAGTAAAATCAATACCTAACAAATTGGTTATAGACAATTCATATTTCGATGAAAACGCTGTCGCTCCCGGTTTTGACGAAGAGCAAAACAGCCGAGCGTATATGTCGCCGATTTCGGCTTTTGCGGTAAGTTTCAATTCAACGGGAATCGTTGTTCAACCGACAGCAGAAGGGCGAAACGCGTATGTCCATTTATTTCCGGCGCGAGAAGACGTATCTTTCAGAGGCGGCGTTGCGACCGCTACGAAGGGAAAGGATTTATCGGTTTCAACGCAGAAAAGCGCGGCAAACGAAATATCGGTTATACTTGGCGGAGCGATAAAGCCCGACGAAAAGCCGAAATATGTTTATCGCCAATCGTGGGAGCCGGTTTCAAACGCGGGTGAGAGTTTTCGGGTAGTAGCAAAAGAGTCGGGAATCAATGCTAAATTCTCTGTTGATATAGGAAAAGTCGATACGACAAAAGCGCAGTTGATTTTAGTTCACGAATCCGAACCGATTTATTTCGCCGTCGGCGGAATGTTTAAATATTCAAATAATTTTATCGCGGAAATGATATTTTTGACGCTTGCGGCGCAAACTTCAAACAGTCCGGCAAACTGGGAAACCGCCTCGCAGATTGTAGAAAAATGGTGGGAAGAAAAATTCCCACAAGGCGGTAAAATTTGTGTTGTCAACGGGTCGGGAATGGGGAATCAGAACAAATGCGGAGTCGGACAAATTGCCGATTTGCTTAACTATGCTTCAAAACAGAACTGGTTTTACGAGTATGTTTCGGGGATGCCGATTGCCGGAATCGACGGTACGCTTTCTACACGTTTCAAGAATTCCGATTTGAAAGGAAATTTACGGGCGAAAACCGGAACGCTCAACAACTTTGGCGTCAGCAGTCTGGCTGGATATTTCAACGCCAACGGCGAATTATATTCGGCGGTTTTCATAGCAAACGACAGAGCGACCGCGCAATACGCGAAATGGACTTTGAGCGACAATTTAATTTCGGGAATAAAAAAAGCGATCGAAGCAAAAAAGGAACAAAAATGAAAAGTATCGAAACGAGCATAATTGAAAACATAAAAATCGCCCAGGATTTTTATAAATTGCGTTTTTTTTGGGATAAACAATGGGGTGTTTTACAAGCGGGGAATTTTTGCGAAATAAAAGTAAATAATCTTTCTGCTCCGCTTTTGCGCCGTCCGTTTGCTTTTTCGGATTTTAACAAAAATGAAAATTTTGCCGAAATAATTTATCAAAAACGCGGAACGGCGACTCAAATATTGGTGCAAAAAAAAGGGATAGAATCGACGGTCGCTCCGATTGAAGACGAGGATACGGACGGACAGTTTTTCGTTTCGTTTGAAGACGATTTTTCTGTGGAAAAAATTCATATTATTGCGCCGCTTGGAAATTCGTTTTATTACACTTCGGACATTTCCGCAAAAAAACGGATTTTTGCAGTGGCGGGCGGAATCGGTTTGGGACCGATTTTATTTGCTGCAAAAACGGCGCCGTTTCCGGTGGAATTGATTGCCGGTTTCAAAAGTGAAAATTTGGTTCCGGGTATGGATGTTTTTTATGGAATAAAAACTAAAATTTGTACCGACGACGGCTCGGACGGATTTGCCGGAAACGTCGTCGAATATTTAAAAACCACAGACGTGAACAGTGAAGATCTGATAATCGCCTGCGGTCCCCAAACTATGCTTGAAACGTTGCACAGTTTCGCCGTCGAAAAAGGGATAGCCTGCAAAGTGTCTATGGAAGGAATGATGGCTTGCGGAGTCGGCGCTTGTATGGGTTGCGTTATTCAAACAAAAAGCAGAAAATATAAATGCGTCTGCAAAGACGGTCCGGTTTTTAACAGCGATGAATTACTTTGGGATTACTGAATTTCTAAATTTTTGGTTTTAATTCACCTAAAATACAAATAAGAATAATATTTTACATGAAAACTTTTAAGTGTATAAAAAGGATTAATAATGAGCCAAAAAGAATTTTACATTGCACGTATTGACAAAATTGCAAGGGAAAGTTTTAACGCCGAACAAAAGGCTGTCGTAAAGAAGATTATTGAAGCCACAGACGAAAAAGATTTAGACGCCGTTTGGGGGTTGGTTAGCCAACGTATAAAAATCGGTTTTACTTTTGATGAAGCGCCCGAAGTTAATCATCAAGCCGTTTCAGTTGTAAAAGAAAATGAAAGCCTGTTCGTTCACTCTCCTATCGAAAAGACGGGGGGGGGGGGGGGGGGCTCCTATTGAACACAAACTTATTATCGGCGAAAATTATGACGCGTTAAAAAATCTTTTAGTGACTTATGTTGATAGTCGAGGCAAAGGCTTAATAGACGTAATTTACATTGACCCTCCCTACAATACCGAAAAAAGTAAAGAAGAAGGTAACGACTACAAAGAAGAAGTCGAAGCGAAAAAGTTTATATATCGTGATAAATTTACCCGCGACGGCTGGCTTAATATGATGAACGAACGCCTTAAACTTGCCAAGAAATTACTTTCTGACAAAGGCGTTATATTTATTTCAATTGACGATACGGAACAAGCATATTTAAAAGTGTTATGCGATGAGATTTTTGGTGAAAGTAATTTTATTGTAGTTTTTAATTGGCAAACGACTGACGGTGCACAAGGGATACCTACGAAACAATTAGTTTCACCCAACCACGAATATGTTCTTTGCTATACAAAAGATAAAAATGCTGGCTTTAAATTTGCTGGGTTGGGTCGACAACAGGATAGTGGCTTTAAAAATCCCGACAATGATGCGAGGGGGAGATGGAAACGTCAATATTTACAAAGATTTGGGTTAGGGTTTACAGAGAAAACGATTATAGATCCCAAAACAAATATTTCATTTACTTTTGAAACTCCGTATACGCAAGACAACTTAAACGATATGATAAAAGATAATCGTATAATTTTCCCAAAACAAAAAACACAATATCCGGCATTTAAGGAATTTTTAAGTGAATATGAAAACAATAGACAAATTACAAGTAGTTTAGGACTCTATCCAACAAAATCGTTCACTGAAGAATTTAATACCATTTTTAATGGAAAACGAGTTTTCAACAATCCGAAGCCTGTTCCACTAATTAAATTCCTTATTAAACAAGCCAACAACGTAAACGCAACTATCCTTGACTTTTTCGCCGGTTCCGGCACAACAGGACAGGCGGTTATGGAATTAAACGCTGAAGACGAAGGAAACAGAAAATTTGTTTTGGTGACAAACAATGAAAATAATATTGCGACTAATATTACAAGAGAACGGCTTTACCGCGTGATAAACGGCAAAGGGAGCAAAGGTGAAAAAATTGAATGGGAATACAGCAAAGAGAAAAAATCGCTTACAAACAACACCGTTCGCGTTTTTGATATTAAAACTGAAAATTTAACGATAGCCGATGTTGAAAAGGCGGAAAGAATTAAAACAGAAGCGGAGAAAGATTTTAAGAAATTAAATGAAAAATATCAAGCAAAAGACGATCTTTATATTTATACGCAGCTTACCTCACTGAATCCATATAAAAGCGAGAAATAGCCTATGGAACTTACAAATATTCAACAAGGCAAAGTAAATGAATTGTTATTTTTATATAACCCAAGCAATAAAGTTAAGGTTGATTTCAAAGCGCCAACCGGCAGCGGCAAAACGCTAATGGCTACGACTTTTATTTCGGAGTTGATAGAACAAAACCCAAGCGATAAATTTGTGTTCGTTATTGCAACTCCGTCTTCATCTTCTTTGCCGTTATTCTTTGAGCAAAAAATAAATCAATATAAAACTGAACTTGGTTTTTCAAATTTTTTTGCTGAATATATCAAAAGTCCAAGCGACGCTAAAACAGATAAAAACGAATATATCCCTAAAATTCTGCCTGAACAAAACAAGGTTTTTATTTTTGGCAAAAGCAGTTTCGGAAAAGGGCGTATTTTATCAACTTTTCATATCGTTGATGATTTTGTAGAAGTTATAAAAGAGCAAAATTATAAACTTGTTTATATTCGTGACGAAGCCCATATCGGCGGTAAACTTGCTACTGATGAAGAAAGTAAAAATTTTGAAAGACTAATGCAAGAAGCGGCTTTTTATGTGTTTAAAATGACGGCGACGCCCGATTATAGAGATACAACCATACAAAGAGTCGTATTAAACGAAGAAGAACTTAACAATCCGTCAAAGAATGAAAATAAATATCTTCTTAAAACAAACCCTATAACTTTGCTTAACGGAGCAATGACGGACGATGATATGCTTTTGGATGCTATCAAAACATTTAAAAAAGTCAAAGAAAAATACAAAAGTTTAGAAAGTAGTGAAGTTTATATTCGCCCCGCTCTGCTTATCCAAGTGGATAACGATTCGTCAACCGACAAAGAAAAAAGCA
This sequence comes from Chitinispirillales bacterium, assembly GCA_031254455.1. NCBI lineage: Bacteria > Pseudomonadati > Fibrobacterota > Chitinispirillia > Chitinispirillales > Chitinispirillales bacterium. The sequence continues at coordinate 29,914 of JAIRUI010000035.1, forward strand.
ATTTGTTTTTTGAAACGTTTGAAAAAATAAAAAAAGAACTTTCAAATAATGGAATAAGCTGGGTTAAATATTTTGGCGATGGCGACAAAGACAGCGATAGAGTTTTTAAGGATAAATTTACTCTTGCGGAAATAACCGATAAAGACAGCGATATTGATGCAATAATTTTCAAAATAGGACCGGCGACCGGTTGGGATATTCCACGAGCGTGTATGTTGTTGCAACTTCGCAATGTTTGTTCTCAAAGTTTCAATTTACAAACAATTGGCAGAATTAAAAGAAATTGCTATCCAGAACTTGAAAAAAATGATGTTACGGATAAGTATTATATCTATTCGAATGCTCCCGTTGAAAAAAATGTGTTTGTGTTCAATGCAAAAATAAAAGAAGAATTTGCAAATGAAGAATTTATGTCTATTGAAATCACTAACGAAAAAGACTGTTCGCAAAAGGTTGCGGAAGAACGGCTTAAAAAAGATATTAACGAGTATTTAGAAAACGAAAAAAGCAACTTTATACAAGAAATAAAGGCAATGATTGTAAAAGACGATAACGGTAATATTTTTTACAAGAAAATTTACCAAGTTACAGCAGGTGGAGCGCGTATTTCAAGATACGACAATGTTTATATTTTCATAAAAGAAATATTAAAATTAATAAGATCTAACCAAGACGCATTTGACAATTGTGAAAATCTCTTTAATAAATTCTGGAAAGACAACTTGAAAAATAAAAAATTATATGCAGATGTACCGCTGATTAAAGAATTTTTCTATTTGGTTTTGATTGAAAAACATATCACTAATATAAGAAATTTGATAAATAAAAATAGACAATATAAGCCAAAATATGAAGTTAAATCTTTGCCGTATAAACCGCCGGAATATGTTGAATTGTATAGCAGCGAAAATCATAAAGAAACGCTTCTCTCACAGGAATATCTTTTTGAAACAGAATATGGAGGAGTTAAAAATTCTATTCCTGTTGGACAGAATGAAACAAGTCCTGAAGTTTTTGTGTTTAAGAAATTGGAATATATGTTAAAAGGAGAAAATGTAAAAGTTTGGGGTAAGAATTTTACGTCAAGCAATGTGAACGGTGCGTATCTTGATAAATACAATAAACTTTGTCATAGTTATTTTGACTTTGTCGTAAAGTTTAATAATGATGCTTTTTTATATATAGAAGTAAAATCCGAACATGATATTGATCCTGAAAAAACAAAAACATTGCAAGGAGCGTATGAAGAATACTTTAACAAATCTTACAATCTTTTCGACAAACCTGTCGTTATAGGTATTTGGAAAGTCGATACTTCGGGAGGAAATATCAAACAAAAATCTTTTTATGACAAAGCAAAGTTTAGCGAAAACCTTGACGGTGAAACTCCTGAAAGCCTAATAAAAATCATAAGCAGTAAAAAATATCATAAATTTTAGTTATCTTTTTTAAATAATTATATACTTATTTTGTCAACTTGAATAGAAAACTAAAATACGTCCCGTTTTTACCGATATATTAGACCTCTTGCGAAATCAATAATTTTTTAATTGATTATGGATTTTTCTTGTTTGTTTTTTAAATTATATTATTTTCCACTCTATGAAATACGAAAACATAAAAAATTACTCC
>JAIRUI010000036.1 GCA_031254455.1 Chitinispirillales bacterium
GAATTTCCTTAATATAACCGGCGCTTGCGGCAACAATCTCAAAAATGTAGATGTACAAATTCCGCTTGGAACTCTTTGCGCCATTACTGGGGTTTCGGGAAGCGGAAAATCGTCGCTCATTAACCGTACGCTTTATCCGGCACTGTCGAAATTTTTCTATAAAACAAAAGACATGCCGCTGAAATACGAAAAAATCGACGGTATGAAGTTTTTGGATAAAGTGATAAATATAGATCAGTCGCCGATAGGTCGCACGCCTCGCTCAAATCCTGCGACATACACGAAGTTGTTCGACCAGATTCGCGATTTGTACGGCTGTCTTCCCGAAAGCAAAATTCGCGGATACGACAAAGGACGTTTTTCTTTTAACGTAAAAGGCGGACGCTGCGAAACTTGTCAAGGCGACGGTGTAAGTAAAATTGAAATGCATTTCTTACCCGATATTTTTGTGGAATGTGACGAATGCCGCGGCAAACGTTATAACCGCGATACGCTGGCGATAAAATTCAAAGAAAAAAGTATTGCCGACGTCTTGGGAATGACCGTCGACGAGGCTTTGGATTTTTTTAAATCGCTGCCTTCTCTGCGAAAAAAGATAGAGGTTTTGTCGCGTGTAGGTTTGGGATATATTCATTTGGGACAGTCCGCAACGACGCTTTCGGGCGGCGAAGCGCAGCGCATTAAATTAGCGTCGGAGTTAAATCGTCCCGCGACGGGCAAAACGATATATATTTTAGACGAGCCTACGACCGGACTTCATTTTGAGGACGTAAAAATGCTTATGAGCGTGTTGCAGGAACTGGTCGATTTGGGAAATTCGGTCGTAGTGATTGAGCATAATCTTGATGTTATTCGTAGCGCCGACTGGATTATTGATTTGGGGCCAGAAGGCGGCGACAAAGGCGGAAACATAGTTGCCGTCGGCGCTCCGCAGGACATCGCGAAAAATCCTGAAAGCGAAACCGGAAAATATTTGAAATAAGGTTTGTAGATTTTTCTCCAAATCTTAAAAAGGCGGTTTTCTTTTGTAAATCAAATATTTCCAGACGCAATATTTTAATTTAGAGAAAATCGAAGCGAAAAAAAGTGAATTTTTACAGTACTGATACGACGGGTCCATATAGCAGTTTATATGACAGTTTTCGCAAATTTTCAATCTTCCCTGTAATTTTTTAAATTCTGCGATGTCTTTTGATTTAAGTATTTCCGGCAAATTTTTGTCGATGTTTAATTTTACTCTAAACTTGTGATAGCAGGGGAGAGCAAGCGTATTGTCCGGCAAAATAACGATAACGCCGTCAATCGCTTTGCATACAGGGTTTTTAACGTTATTCCCGCCTTTTTTGCGTAAAATCAAATGCGCGGCGTTCAAATAAACACCTCCTAATTTCGCGAATTTCTGCGCTTTTTTGTGCGTGTCGTCGGATATTAAATTTTCGCCGTTTGTTGAAAAAACCGGATCTAATATCAAAATAAGTTTGTTCTTTTTCGCTATTTCGTAAATTTCTTTAACACAGTCGATATTTTTATCGGTGTATGTGAATAATAAATCCGGGTAAAGTTTGTTTTTAAGTGCGGCGGAAATTGAATCGACGACGCGGTCGAACGATTTTACTCCGCGAATTTTGTCGTGAATTTCTTTTGTTCCGTCGATACTGAAATGCAATAAGTCGATTTTCCCGCTTAATTTTTCCGCATATTTCTCAAACAGAAGCGTGTTTGTCGTAACGCTCGTGATAAATTTTAATTTTTTTGCGATTTCAAGAAATTCGGACAGATTGGGGTTTAACAACGGTTCGCCGCCTGTGAAATCTACAAATTTTGCACCAATTTTTCGCGCCGCCGCCAAATTTTGCGAAACGTCTTCAAGCTTTGCGTTTTGATTCCCGCCCGTTTCCCAAATACTGCAAAATTCACATTTTGCGTTGCATTTGTCCGTTATATAGTAATGCAGTAGAAGCGGTTTTTTCATGTTTATGAATGAAGCAGAGTTTTTATCGCTTCGGCGATCATTTTAGCGGCTTCTTCAGATATACCTTCTTTTTGTTTTTGTAATATTCTTTTTGCCGTAACCCGCTTTTCTGCAAGGGCTCGCAAACGCGCAGGAAGTTGCGGGTTCACAGTTGAAGCTGCGGAAGCGGATGCGGACGCTGCGTTCTTGCGCTGCGTTCTTATACTTGGTTTCTTTACCGTCCTTGTAAATCCTTTGGGCGTCAAGTATTGAGGATGTTTGAAATTATTCATAAAAATCTCCTTTTATTATTAAGAATATATTATATTTATCGTATAAGTTTGTGAAAACTGAATGTTTTTGATATATAAACTTTTTAAGGAGAAGTCTTATGGCTGAATTGAGAAATGTAGGCGTTGGCGGTTTAGGTGTTAATGATAACACCATGCAGGATAAGTATTTAACTTTTTTGTTGGGCGAAGAGAGTTATGCGATTCCGATTCAGTATATATTGGAAATAGTCGGCATACAAAAAATTACCATTGTGCCCGACATGGTAAGTTACATAAAAGGAGTTATAAATCTTCGCGGTCAAGTTATTCCCGTTGTTGACGTTCGTCTGCGTTTCGGCATGACCGGAAAAGATTATGACGAAAGAACTTGTATAATGATAACAAAAATCGGTGAAATATCGGTCGGACTCATAGTTGATACGGTTGAAGAAGTTCGTGATATTACGCCGGAGTTGATCGGAGCGTCTCCGAGAATAGCTACCGCACAAAGCGGAGATTTCATACAAGGTATTGCAAGAATCGGCGACGAAGTCGTTATCGTTCTTGATGTGAGTAAACTTTTATACGCTAACGATTTGTCGGCAGCCGCTTCCGCCGGAGTATAAGAAGGGATAAGCGGAAATTGCGTTGGTTTTTGCGTTCTAAAATTCACAAAGCAACGGTCACGGAAGCGAATTTGGAGTATGTCGGCAGCATAACCATAGATAAAAATCTTATAGATGCCGTTGGCATAGCGCCGTATGAAAAAGTTCAAGTCGTCAGTAATACTTCTGGGGCGCGGCTTGAAACTTATGTTATAGCCGGCGAGGCGGGGAGTGGAGTCATTTGTATGAACGGCGCAGCCGCCCACCTTATAAAAAAAGGAGAAGAAATAATCATTATGGGTTATGAACTCCTTGATGAACCGACAGCTCCAAAAATCATTCTTGCCGGAAAAAATAATTCCATCCAAAGATATTTGTAATAGGGGATTTATATAGTAGTGGTATCGTGTATCCTAATAATCCATACTCTATAAGCCGATTTTCAGGATTATTTAGGTTTATTTTATTGTTATATTTGATTTGGGCATATATACAAGTTTCACCAACGGCAAATTGTTTTCTCTTTTGTTATATATTTAGTCGCTCTCTTGATTTTTTAAGTTGAAATTAGGTATATTGCAATTATTACTTAAGGAGCGAATTATGCTTAGATTAGGTGAGGAATTTCTAACTATTGCTAAAATAATATTAGCCGGTATTGTTATAGGAGACGTTTTCGGAGACGGTGAAGTTCGTTATAGTGCAATTATTGTAGCTGCATTGCTTTGGATCGTAGGATTTATTCTTGTAGAAATAAACAAAGGAGGAAAGAAATGAGTGATTTTACTTTATTTGGTTTTTGTGTCCCCGTGTTTGTGTTTGGTTTTTTAATTGCGATATTTGTAGAGAAACGAGAAAAGTCAAAAAAAGAAATTAAAACCGTTTAACCTCTGTAAAACATAAAATAGGCTTTATTCGATTTCCCGGAAATCTCTCAATTATTTTGGTGCGAATTGTATTTTAATATCGTTTAATTGCTATATAAGAGGCGGCAATAATTGAATTACGGAAAATTTTCGGTAAATAACAGCGTATTCCTAAATATTTTGATGGCGACCGTGTTTGTGTTCGGCGCGGTTTCACTAATTCGATTGCCTAAAGAGGCGATGTCCGACATATCGTATAACTGGGGAATCATTATGGTTTATTACCCCGGAGTATCGGCGATTGACGTTGAAAAAAGCGTGACGGCAAAAATCGAAAACGAAATTTCAGATGTAAAAAAATTGAAAAAAATTATTTCGCTGACGCAAGAAGGGCTTACATATATGATGGTTGAGTTTGACGACGGAATTTCCGACGACGAATTCAGAATCAGATTCAGCGATTTGCAAAAAAAAGTGACGAAAGTACAACTTCCCGACGGCGTACTTGATCCGTATGTTACAGAAGTATCCATTTCGGAATTCATGCCGGTGATTCAACTTAATATTGAAAGGGACTCTTCTCTTTCGGAAGAACATATCAATGTTATAGCCAGAGCTATAAGAGACGATTTGTTGAGCGTAAAAAACGTTTCTACGGTTCAGATAATCGGCGGGCGCGACAGAGAAGTCGAAATTGCGGTGAATCGCGAAATAACCGAAGCGATTGGAATAAACGTTTCGGAGATTGTAAATGCAGTCCAAAACAGACATGTTTCAGTTCCCGCAGGAGTGCTTAAAACCGCTGCCGAGAATTATTTTGTACGCACTGAGGGAGAAATTGCCGACAGAAAGGATTTCGGTGAAATAATAATCCGTCAGCGTAACGGTTCAAACATTAAAATCCGCGATGTGGCGACGATAAGCGACGGACTAGCAAAATCCAATTACGATATGCGCTACAACGGCGGTAACGTTATTTCGTTTTCCATTTCAAAAAGTTCGCAGGGTAATTCTTTGGACGTGGTAAAAGCGGTAAAAGAAAAAGTTAAGGAATACGAACAAAAAAACAAAAATATTAAATTTTTCTGGTCGGGCGACACTACAGTTCAAATACTTGATACTCTCAAAGTACTTGGAAACAATGCTGTCGGCGGAGTCATACTTTTGTTTTTGATAATGTTTTTGTTTTTGGGATGGCGAAACGCTTTGGTTTCCTGTATTGAAATTCCGCTGACTATGGCTGCGGTTTTTTGGGTTATGCAGCTTTACGGCGAAACGTTGAACGGAAATACGATGTTTGCATTAGTTTTGGTTTTCGGGATGCTTGTGGATCATTCGATAGTGATTTTGGAAAGTATGTATCGCTATGTTCAAAACGGGAAAGACAAAATTTCTGCGGCGATTGAAGGGACGAACGAAGTTGCGACTCCGGTTATCTCCGCGACGCTTACTACAAGCGCCGTACTTTTGCCGCTTGTTCTTCTTCCGGGAATTATGGGAAAATTTATGCGTCCGATTCCGATTTTAATATCGCTTGCGCTTATAATATCGACTGTTTTTGCGCTGCTTTTTATTCCTATGCACTTTGCGGAATTTGGCGATAAAGCAAATAAAGAGCCTGATTGGTTTGTAAAGTTTCGTGATTTTTTCAGGAAAATCATCACGGCTTGTTATGCTCATCGAATAAAAGCGCTTTTGTTTACGCTGCTTTTTATGGTAATCGTTTTGGTCGGTTCGTCTCCGTTCGTAACGGCGCAGCTTTTTGACACGGAAATGTTGTCGTATTTCACGATAGACGTTGAATTAGTGAGAGGTTCGAGCAGGGAAAAAACGAACAAAATCGTTGAACAAATAGAAAAAAGGATTTTGCCGCTTATCGGAAACGGCGAAATTGACGGCGTGTCAACGTCGGTCGGCTATCAGGAAACCGACAGGCAATGGAACAGCCGCGATAATATAGCGCAGATAAAAGTTTTGATCGCCGAGAGAAGCGAAGGGCGTAAACGCGGTATTCCCTCAATAATGAGGGATGTCGAGAAGTTGTGCAAAGGGATTTCTGGTGCGGAGAAAATAGAATTTCATACTATTATGGGCGGTCCTCCGGTTGAAAAACCGATTTTGGTTCAAGTAATAGGCGACGATTTCGACGAAATGGTACAAGTCAGCGACAGAATTCAGCGCAAATTGGCTGCATACAAGGATTTACATAACATTTCCGACGACTTTGAGAGAGTATCTCCCGAATTGGCTGTCAAAATAAACGAACAGGCGGCGGCTCAATATGGGCTTTCGGTCGCCCAGATCGGAAGTTTTTTACGTATGGGAATCGAAGGCGTCAAAATTGCGACTTGGTTTGATAGTAATGACGAGGTAGATGTCGTTGTGCGTTTTGACGACGCTTCAAAATCGTCGATTGAGCAGATAGAAACACTCAGAATTCCTACGGCGCATGGCTTATTTGTGCCTTTTTCGGCGGTTGCGCGGCTTATTCCAAATAACGGTATCGCTCAGATAAATCGTATCGACAGAAAGCGAACGATAAAAATTACCGCCGACATTTACGATAAAGCGAGCGTTGTACAGATTAACAAAGAAATAGTCGAGTGGTTTAACGAAGAAATTGCAAAAAATTATCCGACGACAAAAATTTCACTTGAAGGCGAGTTTGCGGAATACAGCGATATGCTCGGCGGACTTATTCCGTTGTTTTTCTTTGGAATGTTTTTGTTGTATTTGATTCTTGGAACTCAGTTTAAGAGTTATTTACAGCCGTTTTTGATGTTTTTCTCAATTCCTTTAGCGGGAATCGGCGTAGTTTTGTTTCTTGCAATTTCCTCAACGCCCGTTTCTGTCGTTGTTTTGTTTGCGATCGCCGCGTTGGCGGGGATTGCCACAAATGACGCGATAGTACTGATTTCTTACATAAATCATTTGCGAAAAACCGGATTCGACACGTCGCAAGCGGTTATTGAAGGTACAATAATTCGTCTTCGTCCGATAATTTTAACGACCGTTTCGACAATGGGCGGACTTATTCCTATGGCGGTGGGAATCGGCGGGAAATCGCTTACATGGATGCCGATGGCAAGCATAATTATTTTTGGACTTATATTTTCTACCGTCGGTTCGCTGCTGATAATACCCTGCGTTTACGGAGTTATGGACGACGCGGCGAGAAAATTCGGTGTGAAAATGCGTTTGGAAGGTGAATAATTGCTGAGTTTTGAAGAAGAAATTAATTTGTTTTATTCGCAAAAAAAAATAAATAAAAATTGCGAGAAAATATTAGAATTGCTTGACGAAAAAAATGATTTGGAATATCTGGCTAAAGAATCGCAGCGACTGACAAAGCAGTATTTTGGAAGCGCGATAAAACTTTTCACTCCGCTTTATATTTCAAATTATTGTACTAACGGCTGTGTGTATTGTTCGTTTCGCAGGGAAAATAAAATCGTGCGTAAGCAATTGAACGAGCGTCAAATTCACGAACAGTGCGAAAGAATTGCAAAGACCGGATTGCGGCAAATTTTGGTTTTGACGGGTGAAGCGTCGAAATTCACGACTTTTGAGTACGTCAAAAATTCGCTGAAAATAATTTCGCAGTATTTTTCATCGCTGAACGTTGAAATTTATCCGCTTGAAATAGAGCGGTACAAAATTTTGAGTGAAGAAATCGGCGTTGACGGAGTAACGATGTATCAAGAAACATACAATCGAAAACTTTACGAGAAATATCACCTGTTCGGCAAAAAAAAGGACTATTTGTGGCGCTTAAACGGGCTTGCAAGGGCAAGCGAGGCGGGAATGCGAAACGTTCAATTAGGTGCGCTTTTGGGATTGGACGACCCAAAAACCGAACTTTTGGCGCTTGCGCTTCATATCGATTGGCTTCAAAAAAATTTCCCCGAAACCGATGTGAGCGTCTCTTTTCCGCGAATACGACCGATTGAAAACGGCGCTAAATACGATTTTTTTGAGGTAAGCGATAAATTTTACGCAAGAATTATTGCGTCGTTTCGGATAGTTTATCCGAATTTGTCTATTACGCTTTCTACTCGCGAAACTAAGAAAATGCGTAACGGACTTTTGAACTTCGGCATAACCAAAATTTCCGCCGGCGTTTCTACTGCGGTAGGGGAGAGCAAAGACAGCGGCTCACAATTTGAAATAGCCGACGAGAGAAGCGTCGATGAAATTTGTCGATACTTGACTGAAAACGAATTCCAAGCGGTTTTTCACGATTGGAATTTTGAGTTGCTTAGATGAAAACTTTACCTTTTTTCTCCGTCATTGCGAACGCTCCGATTTTAATGTTAACAATACATTTATTCGTATAAACCCAAATTGTCCATTAGCCCATTTTTCATTTATTAGGGACTTATATACTCTTTTCAAAACTCATTGAAAAATGAAACAAGAGTAAAGATTCTCCTGTTAACATCATTTTCTTTTTTCTCTTTCTCCTTTAATTTATTTAAAAAGTTTACGAGTAAGCCATAAATGATCTCTGTAAAAAAATTTGTATTTCGCTTGGTTCAATTGTTTGTGGAATTCTTTCTAATTCGTTTTCGTCAATAATAGAGGTGTTCACAACAATAAATTAGACCTCTTGCGAAATCAATAATTTTTAAATTGATTATGGATTTTTCTTGTTTGTTTTTTAAATTATATTATTTTCCACTCTATGAAATACGAAAACATAAAAAATTACTCCGACGCTCAATTTCGTCGGATCACAGGTTTGAAACG
>JAIRUI010000037.1 GCA_031254455.1 Chitinispirillales bacterium
ATAAAACACAGTAATAAAAACGGAAAATCTAAAACGGTCGGCTGCGAAAAATATCAAATCACAATACTACGAGATTTGGCTAATTGTGAATAAAATATATAGACAACAAGTTGAACTACTGCTAAACATTATTCCAACATTAGCAGAAATTGACTGTTTTGCAATTCACGGCGGAACGGCAATAAATTTTTATGTGCTGGATTTGCCACGCTATTCAGTTGATATTGACGTAACTTACACACGAATAAAACCAAGCGAAGAAACATTTATAGAAATAGCAAAAAACCTGCAAATCATAAAAGAAAAAATAATATCAATTATTCCGAATGTTGTTGTAGTTGAAAAACCGAATAAAATCTATTGCATGCATCATGGCGTAATTGTCAAAATTGAAGTAAGTAGCACAAATATAGGAATAATCGAACCAACTTTTATAAAACCACTATGTAATTATGCACAGAACGAATTTGAAACGGTAAACTATGCAAAAATTGTTTCGATTTCTCAACTTTATGGAGGCTTAATAACCGCTGCGCTTGACCGTCAGCATCCACGAGATTTGTTTGACATAAAAATGATGTTCGACTTTGTAACAGATTTTGAGCGAATAAAAAAAGGATTTATCTATTATCTATTAGGTAGCGACCGACCAATTCATGAATTGCTATCTCCGGGTCGAATAGACCACAGAGAAACGCTTGTAAAACAATTCACAGGCATGGCGTCTGTAGCATTTTCTTACAACGATTTCGAAACAACACGCGAAAAATTGATTAATTTTATCAATTCAAATTTATTACAACAGGATAAAGCGTTTTTAGTAGCATTTGAGGCAGGCAATGATTTATCTCAATTTGTAGAGTATCAGGAATATTTACAATTCCCGTCCGTACAATGGAAATTACATAAAATTAATAAGTTAAGAGAAAACGAACCAGAAAAGCATATAGAAAGAGTAAAAAGATTAGAAAATTATTTAAAGTAGAAATTAAGGGAAAAGGGCAATCGTCTAACGGTCGGTTTTGCGCTATTGCGGTCATATCACGCGGAAAAGTTGTAAGATTTTGAAACCTTGTATCCCGCTCTAACGTAGCAAAACCGCAACATCGCAAAGCCGCCAGAACGTTGTATGCAAGTTTGCGGACAGCGCAGTGCAATTGACAAAAAAAATGGAGAAGCCGATAGCCGAAAGTGGAGGCGTAATTTTAAATAATAGTTTTATGAACAGCGTTTTAGGAAACAGAACAATGGATAGAAGCCATAAAGAAAATACGAGAAGTGTATTTAGAAGAATTTAAAGCGTATTTGTAGTCGCACAACATAATATATTGTTTTAGAAAAAAAATTGTACCTTTGCAAATCTAAAATACGTCACAAATTATTGCGTTATTTGTGACAGAAAAAGAAAAAATAATTATATGCAAAATACTAATAATAATATAATTGAATACATTAAGCGAAATCGGAACGTAAGTATATTTTTTGCAGACGAATTTCGCAAATTCGGCAATAATGATGCTGTTAGGCAAGCATTGTCGCGATTATGTAGAAAAAATTTTTTGATACGGCTTTCAGCAGGTATTTACTTGTATCCAAAAATAGATAAAGAAATTGGTATCATTTTTCCGTCAATCGAAACCATTGCAAAAGTCATTGCCAAAAGAGAAAAAATTCGGCTAATTCCGACAGGTTCGTATGCTCTTAATGCTTTGGGACTTTCTACACAAGTGCCAGCAAAGGTTGTTTTTTTGACTGACGGAACAGCAAGAATTGTGAAAGTTGGTAAAAAAGCAACTATCAAATTTAAAAGAACAGTTGCCAAAAATTTGTCTTATAAAGGCAAAATTTCGTTGTTGGCAATTTTTGCATTAAAAGAAATTGGCAAAGACAAAGTAACAGGCGAACAACTGCAAAAAATAAGAGAGGCATTGCAGTACGAAAAGCGAGAAAATATCATACACGATACAGGGCTTGCTCCTGTTTGGATTTCAAATATACTTTTAAAATTGATTGAAAATGAACAAATTCACTAATTTACAAGATGTCGAACGCATAAAATACATTGACAATTTAACACTCGAATACAATTTATCTACTGTAGCAATTGAAAAAGATTGGTGGATTAGTACTGTTTTGCGTGCTTTGTTTGCCTTGCCTTACGCAGAAAATCTGTCATTCAAAGGCGGAACTTCGTTGAGCAAATGTTATAATCTGATTGAGCGTTTTTCAGAAGATATTGATATTGCTGTATATCGGGAATTTTTGGGATTTGATGGAACTTTATCAAAAACTCAAATTAACGATAAATTGCGCCGTGCCGCCTGTTCGTTTGTGCGAGAAAAATTGCAGTTTGATATAGCAAAAGAACTTGAAAATCAAGGAATAAATGCGGATTTATTTTCTGTAAATGTAAATATCACCCCTATTACAACCACTGACCCCGAAATTATTGAAGTGCATTACAAATCGCTTTTTCCTGAAAGTAATTACATTAAACCGATTGTAAAATTAGAAATTAGCGGTCGTTCGATGAACGAACCGTTACAAAAAATTGCTTTGCAATCATTTATTGACGAAACATATTCTGATAAAGTGTTTGCAGAAACCCCCTTTGAAGTGAATGCCGTTGTACCAGAACGTACATTTCTGGAGAAAATCTGTCTTTTGCACGAAGAATTTGCTAAACCACAGAAATTTATGCGTACAGAAAGAATGAGCCGACATTTGTACGATTTGGAAAGAATGTACAGTGCAGGAATAGCAGAAAAAGCATTGTTAAACAAAGAATTATACACAAACATTATTGAACACCGTCGCATTTTCATTGGCTTGAAAGATTTTGATTATGACACACTTGCACCACATACAATAAAAATCATTCCGCCTGACAATATCATTACTTTGTGGAAAGCCGATTACGAAACAATGCAAGAAACAATGATTTATGGAGAATCATTATCCTTTAGCAAATTGATAGAGAGAATAAAACAACTGAATAAAAAAATAAATGAGATTGAGTGGTAACAAAAACCTGCATACAACGAGCGGTTTGGCACAATGGCGGCATTACCCCGCAGACAATTTTGTGGGAATTTGGACGTTATTACCCCGCAGCAAGTTCAGTGGAAGCCGCCACTGCGCCAAGCCGCCGGGACGTTAGCCGATACCCGGAAGACGACCGCAAAAACTATATAAAACACAGTAATAAAAACGGAAAATCTAAAACGGTCGGCTGCGAAAAATATCAAATCACAATACTACGAGATTTGGCTAATTGTGAATAAAATATATAGACAACAAGTTGAACTAC